>NZ_JAELTZ010000063.1:0-16517 GCF_016429115.1 Aquitalea sp. ASV15
CCCCAGTAGGCATCAGCCGGGACGGCGCGATCGCCAAGCAGGTCGTGTTCGATACGTGTGGACATGCAAAAGCCTTTGTCGATGGTCTCCGCCAGCGCGGAGTGATGGGGGCAGACTGTAGGCTGCCGGCAAGCTGCTTGGCCAATTCCGATTCGCAATCAGCCCATGCAAATTTTGCATAACCATGGAAAATGCCGGATCTGGAGACGGTTTCCGCCACGCCGCTGACGGGCACGGGGCCCAGACAGGGCCTGCCATGGCAGCCTGGATTGGCCAGGAAGATGGCAGAAGCTTCAGCGCGGCTGCTGATAGCTGACATCGCCAGCCTTGAGCAGCTGGTACTGGCCATCCTGATAGCGCAGCAGGGTGATGCTGCTATTGGGAATATCGGTGTTGGTGGCCTGACCCGGGACCAAGAGCGCGAGAATGCTGAGAATGGCACCACCATGGCTGACCAGCAGTACATTGCCGCCGCCCGCGGCCTGCGCCTTGTTCACCACATCCTGCATGCCGGCACGCAAGCGGGCCTCGATCTGCGGATAGGTTTCAGCCCAGCCGCGCGGGTCGTTGTCATGAATGGCTTGTGCAATGGCCCGGTCATCCATCTTGTGGGTAAAGGCAGTCCAGTTGCTCCAGCCGGGATCGAATACCATGCCCTGCTGGCGGAACAGCGGCGCCCACATCTCGGCATCAGGCCGGCCTTCAAAACTGCCGTAGTTCCATTCGCGGAAGCGCTCGTCTTCCTGCAGCACCAGCCCGGCGCGCTGGCCTTGTGCCAGCACGATTCTGGCCGTGGCACGCGCCCGTCCCAGATCACTGCTGTAGGCGGCGATGAACGGCGTGCTGGCCAGGCCCCTGGCCGCGGCCTCGGCCCCTTTGATCCCTGCCGCGGTCAGCGGGGTATCCGACCAGCCCTGCACCTGGCTGGTGGTATTGAACAGCGTCTTGCCATGGCGCAACAGATAGATGTCCACCACCGGTCCGCTGGCATCACGGCTGGCGGCCAGCGTGGCCGAACCCGTCAGGACGGCCAGGCAGCACAATATCCATTGCAAAGCTTTCCGGCATTTCATCATGGTCTCTCCAGTGCTGGGCGACATCAGGATTGGCCATGCTAGGAAAATATTCAGCCGGCAGCAGCAGGCAGACGCCTAAAACCACGCGGGTTTTGTCCCGATTGCCGGGGCGGCTCATACCGGGTCGGCACTGGCCGCCAGATAATCCCAGAAGGCATCCAGCTCGGGCCGGCTGCGCTTTTTGTCGCGGTAGAGCCTGACTTCCATATCCACGCTCCAGCCCTGCTCGGCCGCCAGGACCAGCTGGCGTGAGCGTAATTCGCGCCGGACCGAGCTGGTGGGCAAAAATGCCACGCCATGGCCTTCCAGCACCATGTTTTTCAGGCCCTCGGCCATATCGGTTTCATAGCGCAGCGACAGAAAAGGCGGTTCTGGGGCCGCTTCCAGAATCAGGTCGGTCATCAGGCGGAAATAGGCATTGCTGGCATAGCCCAGAAAGGGCAGCGGCTGTGCGGCGCTGCCGGGCAGGGCGTGGCGCGGGCTGCGATCCGGATTGCTGCGCACATAGGGCCGCAGCGACTCCACCCCCAGCCGCAAGCCGCTATAGCGCGGATCGGCCAGGTCTACCGGCTGTTTCGGATGGTGATAGCACATCAGCAGATCGCAGCCGCCCTCGACAAAGGCCAACAGGGCATCATGCACATTGCTGGCTTGCAGGCGGCAGGACAGCGGACCAAAGCCTTGTTCCACGCTGCTGAGCCACTTGGGAAAAAACGAGAAGGACAAGGTGTGCGGCACCGCCAGGCTGAGGGTGCCGGCTGGCAGCGGCTGCAGGCCACGCAGCTGGGCACGGGTGCTGTTGATCTGCCCCAGCATCAGCACCGCCTGTTCGCGCAGCAGTTCGCCGGCGGCGGTAAGCCGGGTGGGATAGGTGGTGCGGTCGATCAGATCGGCACCAAACCAGCTTTCCAGCGACTTGATGCGGCGGGAGAATGCCGGTTGGGTAAGGTGGCGAATCTCGGCCGAGCGGGTGAAACTGCCGGTATCGGCCAGTACCAGAAAATCTTCCAGCCAGCGGGTTTCCAAATGGCAGTCCTCCTTCGCCTGATGGCGCTAAATATTATTAAAAATCAGCCAGCTATTCGGAATGTTCGCGACTAATTTCCGCATCATTTGATATTTTACAAGGTGGGAGAGCACATTGCCCCTACAATGCAGCAAACTAAAACTTGTCAGACAATGAGAATCACACACACCATCTGGCGGAGGATTCTGGGCCTGCTGCCCGGCGAGATCGCCAGCAATGAAACCGGCTGGTTGCTAAGCCCGCACCAGCACATGCCCTTGTTGCAGCAGCGCCGCGCGCTGATGCTGGTCAATCGCGTGCGTCTGTTCTCCCTGCTGTTTGCCCTGCTCACCCCGCTGTGGATCGTGGTGGATGTCATGACCCTGCCATCCGGGCTGTGGCAGATGCTGGCCACCATGCGCGTGCTGGCTACCATCGCCTTTGTCGGCCTGGTCTTGTGGTGCCCGCAGGATGGCCAGCTATCGGGTGCCTACCGCGGCATGACGCTACTGTTTGCCATCCCCACGCTGTTTTATATCGGCTCGCACCTGTTGATGACGCAGTACCACCTGGAGGGGGTATCCGCCGCCATCGGCACCGGTTATGCCTTTCTGCCCTTTGTGCTGCTGGCGGCCTTTTCCATCTTTCCACTCACCCTGATCGAAAACCTGGCCTTTGCCACGCCGGTGCTGCTGGCTTATGCCATCGCCTGGTCGCTGGACTGGTCGGTGGCCAGCTGGCCTTCCTTTGGCGGGGAGTTCTGGTTGCTGTCGCTGCTGGCCAGTGTTTCTTCATTGGCCAGCATCAGCCAGCTGGCCTTCATCATCGCGCTGGTGGGCCAGACCATACGTGATCCGCTGACCACGGCCTTCTCGCGCCGCAGCGGTATTGAAATGCTGGAACTGCAGCTGGTCAATGCCGAACGCAACCAGATGCCGCTGGCCATCGCCTTTATCGACCTGGACCACTTCAAGAGCATCAACGATGCATTTGGCCATGCCGCTGGCGACAAGACATTGAAACAGCTGGTGCAAAAGACGCTGGCCTGTATGCGGCGTGGCGACGTGCTGGTGCGCTGGGGCGGGGAGGAGTTTCTGCTGCTGATGCCCAATACCGACATGATCCAGGCCAGGCTGGCGCTGGACCGGCTGCGCCAGCAGGGACTGGGCCTGCGGCCCGACGGCACGCCGCTGACCGCCAGCATCGGTCTGGCCGAACGGCTGGCGGACAAATGCAATCACCGCCGCCAGCTGGTGGAAATAGCCGATGCCCGCATGTACCAGGCCAAGCAGCAGGGGCGCGACCGGGTGGTCAGCGACTGAGGGCTGACCAGCGCCAAGGCGCTGCCATCCGGGTGCCAGGGTGGGCGCCGCGGCTCAGCCCTGCTGCAGCACCACCCAGTCTTGGGTGGCCGGGCTGGCACGAAACTCATGCACCACCTGCTGCATCAGGGCAAAGGCGCTGGCCGCATCCAGTTGCTGGCAGGCCTCAGCCAGTTGCTGCATGAATTGCTCCAGTTCCGGCGCCGACAGATGGTATTCCTGCGCGCGCAAAATACGCGGATGATCGGTGGGCAGCACGTTGTCGCCGATCAGCAGTTCTTCGTACAGTTTTTCGCCTGGCCGCAGCCCGGAGAAGCGGATTTCGATATCGCCGTTCGGGTGCTTGTCATCGCGCACTTCCAGCCCGGACAGATGCACCATGCGCCGTGCCAGATCGGCAATCTTCACCGGCTCGCCCATGTCCAGCACGAATACATCACCGCCCTCGCCCATGGCCCCGGCCTGGATCACCAGCTGGGCCGCTTCCGGAATGGTCATGAAGTAACGGGTGATGTCCGGATGGGTGACGGTGACCGGCCCGCCGGCCTTGATCTGCTTCTTGAACAAGGGCACCACCGAACCGGAACTGCCCAGCACATTGCCAAAACGCACCATGACAAAGCGGGTGTTGCTGCCACGGGCGTGACGGCCTTGCAAGGTCAGCTCGGCCAGGCGCTTGGTGGCACCCATCACATTGGTGGGGCGCACTGCCTTGTCGGTGGAAATCAGCACAAAGGTATCCACGCCGCAGTCTTCCGCCGCCTGCGCCGTGGTATCGGTGCCGAAGGCATTGTTGACGATGCCGGCCACCGGATTGTGCTCCACCATCGGCACATGTTTGTAGGCAGCGGCGTGATACACCGTTTCCACCTTGAAGGTGCGCATGATCTGGCATAGCCGGGCATGGTCGGTCACCGAGCCCAGCACCGGTGTGCGCGGAATGTCCGCGGCCAGCTGCGACAGCTCCTGATCGATGGCATAAAGCGCAAACTCGGTCAGCTCGAACAGCACGATGCGCGCCGGATTGTTGCGGGCAATCTGCCGCACCAGCTCGGAGCCGATGGAGCCACCCGCCCCGGTCACCATCACCACCCGGCCCTGGATATTGCGCGCCAGCAGCTCGGGGCTGGGCGGTACCGGGTCGCGCCCCAGCAGGTCCTCGATTTCCACTTCTTTCAGCTCTTCCACCCGCGCTTCACCCGACACCAGATCGGCCATGCCGGGCAGGCGCTTGATGGGAATGCGCAGATGCTCCAGTGATTCCAGGATTTCACGCTGCCGGCCACGGCTGACCGAGGGCATGGCCAGCAGGATGCAGCTGGCGGCAGTGTCCTCGATCAGCAGCGGCAAATCTTCCGGCGCATGCACGCTGAGGCCGCGATAGGTACGCTTCCAGCAGTCCGGATTGTCATCGACAAAGGCCATCGGCCGGTATTCCTTGCCCGCCTGCAAGGCCAGCATCAGCTGCACCCCGGCCTGGCCGGCACCATAGATGATGACGTGTTCCCGCGGGGCATCCACTGCGTCCAGCCGGCGCACCAGGCCGCGCAGCACAAAGCGGCTGCCGCCGATATAGGCCATGGCAAACATCCAGAAGATGATGATGGACGAACGCGGGAACGGCGCAATGCGCGCCATGACGATGACCGCGGTCAGCACCAGCACCGCCAGGCTGACCCCGGTAAACACGGTGTAGACGATCTTGTCGTCCAGATACTTCAGCACCGCGCGATACAAACCCAATTTGACGAAGATGGGAATCACCCACAGCGGCGGCACCACAAATATCCACAGATACGGGTCCAGCTTCGGGTCCCAGTAGCCGCCCAGGCGCAGCACCACGGCGCTCCACAGGGCCAGCGGCAGCAGCAGCGCATCCATCAGCGCCAGCAGCGCCATCTTGTTGTGTCGGGAGAAGGTCAGCAGTTTGTCTAGCATGTCGAATCGACTTTCACGGCCATCAGCGCAGCACGATTTTCAGCAAGGTGGCGAAGATGATGCGGATATCTTCCAGCAGGCTGTGGGTTTGCGCATAACGCAGGTAATAGCCCAGTTTCTCCGGCAGGATCTGTTCGATATAAGCGCGTTCCGGGTCAGCGGCACGGCCCAGTATCTCGTTTTCGTCGATCATGCGGATGGAGGCCCAGTCGGTGATGCCGGGGCGCACCGACAGCACGATGTCTTTCACTTCTTCCGGGTAGTGCGCCACATATTTGGGCACTTCCGGGCGTGGCCCCACCAGGCTCATGTCGCCGAACAGCACGTCCAGCAATTGCGGCAGCTCATCCAGCTTGCTCTTGCGCAAAAAACGCCCGGCACCGGTGACGCGGCTGTCCGCGCCCACGGTCAACTGGCCCTGTGCCTCGGTATTCACCTGCATGGTGCGGAATTTGTGGATGCGAAACAGCATGCCACCCCGCCCTACCCGTACCTGGCGGAAAAACACCGGGCCGGGGGAATCCAGCTTGATCCACAAGGCCACCAGCAGCAGCGGCCCGGCCAGCAGCAGCAAGCCGATGCCGGAGGCAATCAGGTCGAACAGGCGCTTGAGCAGTGCCGACCCTGCACCCGGCGGGCGACAGCATGGCGGTAACAAGGCCGGGCTTTCACCCGGCGGCAAAGGCTGGTGCTGACTCATGCGCCCAGAATCTCACGCACGGCGGCAATCACGCGGGTCTGGTCGGCCTCGGTCATGCGGGTGTACAGCGGCAGGGTGACTTCGCCTTCAAAAGCCGCATCGGCCACCGGGAAGGCGGCACGCTCCAGCTGGTAGCCATCGCGCCATACCGGCTGGCGATGCAGCGGAATGAAGTGCACCGAGCAGCCAATGCCCTTTTCCGCCATGCGGACGATAAAGTCATCACGGCTGATGCCGGCTTCCGGCTTGATGCGCACCGGGTAGAGATGCCAGGCATGCTGACCACCAACATCGGCCGGACGGGCTGGCAAAATCAGCGGCAGGTCGGCCAGTTCGCGGTCGAAACGCTGCGCCATGGCTTCGCGCTTTTCGCGGAAACCGACAATCTTCTTCAACTGGTGGATGCCCATGGCAGCGGCGGTGTCCGGCATATTGTATTTGAAGCCGGGGGCGATCACTTCGTAATACCAGGCCGGGGTCTTGGACACATAGCGGTCGAAGGCATCACGGCTGATGCCGTGCAGGCGCATGATCTTGCAGCGGGCAATGATGTCCTTGTTCTTCGATACCACCATCCCGCCTTCGCCGGTAGTCATGGTTTTGTTGGCGTAGAAGCTGAACACGGTGATATCCGAATCCAGCGTGCCGATCAGCTTGCCCTTATAGGTCGTGGGCAGGGCATGGGCCGCGTCTTCCACCACTTTCAGGCCGTGTTCGCGGGCGATGGCGATGATTTCGTCCATCTCGCACGCCAGACCGGCAAAGTGCACCGGCATGATGGCACGGGTTTTCGGGGTGATGGCAGCACGGATGGCAGCCGGGCTGATATTGAAGGTGGCCGGGTCCACATCCACCACCACCGGGTCGGCCCCCAGATAGCGCACCACTTCGGCCGTGGCGGTAAAGGTGTAGCTGGGGACAATCACTTCGTCACCCGGCTGGATGCCGATGGCTTCCAGCGCCAGGTGCAGGCCGGCGGTGGCCGAGTTGACGGCAATCGCTTCCACACCCTCGCCGATGAAGGCAGCAAAGTCGGCTTCGAACTGCTTGGTCTTGGGGCCGGTGGTTACCCAGCCGGAACGCAGGGCGTCCACTACTTCATTGATTTCTTCTTCGCCGATATCCGGCAGGGCAAAGGGCAGGAATTTCTGTTCGCTCATTTTCGTCATCTTCAATAGGCGTCGTTGTTCATGGCTGGCAGCCGACGCATGGTTGCCAGTCGCGTATTCGGTGTTGTCAGCATCGCTTACTGGCGCGCCAGATTGTCCGTCGCCGGTTTCTCTTTCAGCGCATCGGCCGCACGTTTGCCCAGCTTCTGCGTGGGCAGTTCCACCCAGCGGTTGATGGCCAGCGCCAGCAGCCAGGTCATGCCGGTGGCGGCGGCCACCAGCAGCCACCACGGCAGATTGTAACTAGCCAGCACTTCCATCAACACATAGCCGGCATTGGAATGACAGACATACCAGGCATAGCTGACCGCCGCCACCCGTGCCAGCCACCGGCTGCTCCACACTGCCGGACGCAGCACCCCCAGCACAAACAGGCTGATGCCGATGGCGTAGCTGCCGTACAGCTCCAGCGAAGGCCAGTTGGTCACCCACACAAACAGGGCCAGCAGGCCGACAAAATGCAGCACGGTTTCCACGGCCCCGGCCTGGCCGGTGAGATAGAAATAACACCAGCAACCGGCAAACATCAGCGGGAAATAACACACCACCGAGGCCAGAAAATACTGGTCGTAAGCCCAGAAATGCGCCAGCTGGCCATGCAGGCCCTGCGCATCCGGGCCACGGCACAGCATGGCCACCAAGGGCAGCAGCAGCCAGATGGCCCATTTGATACGCTTGCCGGTCAGCGCAAACGCCGTGCCCAGCAAGGCGTAGAACCACAGCTCCACTTTCAGCGTCCACATCACCGGGTCGATATTGCGGCCGCCCAGCATGTCCTGAAAGGCAATGCTGACATGGCCGATGACATCGCGCCGGGTGATGTCGAAGTCGTTATCCGCCAGCCAGGCGGCCAGCCACAAGGCAAGCAGTGTCACCGCCAGCCCGGCCCAGTAAGTGGGGTAAATGCGGAATACCCGCGACACGGCAAAGCGCAACACCCCCATGCGGGTGAGCGACAGCGGAATCAGCAAGCCGGAAATCAGCAGGAACAAGCCCACGCCAACCGCGCCCAGATTGAAGGGCAGCACAAATGAGGCGCCGGCATAGCCTTCCAGCGGGTCCATATTCAGGATGTCGCTGATACGCTCACGGTGCTGCCAGAAAGTCTGGGTGAAATGAAAGAAAATCACACACAGGATGGCCACGCCACGCAGGCCATCGGCAAAATCAAAACGCACGTGCTGCTTGCTGCTACTCATTACGCTCATCACCTGTTGCCTGCGCTAGCAATACGCGGGCCATAAAGGATAAAACCACTATTATCCTCGCCGTTAGTACAGGTTTGCACGGTTTTTTCTGTTTATCCTGCGACATCCACCGCCTGCGGCAGTGACTGCGCCAGTGCCCTTAGCCTGGCCTAGCGCAGCACCGCCTGCATGAAACGCTGCGCCAGCACGCGATAGTCGTGATGCGCCAGCACATATTGCCGCCCGGCGGCGCCCATGCGGCCACGCTCGTTGGGGGTGGTGGCCAGCATGCGACGCACGGCATCGGCAATGGCGGCCGGGTCTTCCGCCCCCACGCTGAAACCGGCGCCGGCATCCTTGACCATATCGTTGCCCGCGTCCACCGAGTGGATCACCGGCTTGCCCGCCATCAGGTAGTCGAACAGCTTGTTGGGATTGATGCCGAAACGGTAGATGGGCAGCTTGCGCCAGCCGATGAACAGGCTGTCCATCTGCGCCAGGAAGGCCGGGACGGCGCGTTTGGGAATGCTGGGCAAAAACTGTACATTGGACAGGCCCATTGCGGCAGCTTTCTCCACCAGTGCCGCCTTGTCCGGGCCATCGCCCACCAGCACAAAGCTGACTGGCGTGTCTTGCAATTGCGCAGCGGCTTCCAGCAGGAAGTCCAGTGCATTGGCCAGACCATGGCCACCGGCATAGCCAATCAGAAAGCGCTTGTACGCCTTGAGTCTGGCCAGTGCGGCCAGATGCTCGGCCGGCAGCGGTGTATCCGCGCCCTGCCACTCGGCTACGTCCACGCCATTAGGAACAACATGGTATTTTTCCGCCGCCATGCCGTGCTGCATCATGTAGTCACGGGCACAGGGCAGCATGGAAATGACGGTGTCCGCCTTGCGGTAGCCAAAGTCCTCAGCCCACTGCATCAGGCGGATAAAGGGGTGGGAGCGCGACATGCCGCCCACTTCCACCGGTGTCAGCGGCCACAGGTCGTGCACCTCGTACACCAGCCGCGCCCCGGTTTTGCCGGCGATAAAGGCGGCGGGAATGGTGTCCAGCGGATAGGTGGAGGAGGCAATCACCACGTCCGGCTTCCATTCCTTCAGATAACGGCCGGACAGGCCCATGACCTTGCCCAGAAAGCTGAAGATATTGATCACCCGCTTCAGGCCATTGCCCGGATAGGCCGGGGTCTTGCACCAGGTGTAGCGGATGCCGTCGATGTCTTCGTCCTGGTATTTGGCGGTCAGCTGCGGATTGGTCTGGCGCAGATGCGAGGTATCTGCCGCCAGCATATTGACTTCATGACCGGCCTTGACCCATTCACGCGCCAGGTAATAGGGGCGGAATTCCATGCCGTGGCGCGGGCTGCCGGCATAGTGATTGATATAGAGAATGCGCACGCTGCTGCTTTTCCGGATTTAAGTGTCCACGGTTCAGAACAGCCCGGCCGCGATATTGATCATCATCGCCAGCACGGTGGTATTGAACAGGAAGGACAGGATGCAATGCACGGAGCCGATGCGACGCATGGCCCGTGAGCTGAAACTGACGTCGGCCGTCTGGCCCGAAGTACCGATGACGGCGGCAAAGTAAAAGAAATCGCTGTAATTGGGTTCTTCATCCCCCGGGAATTCCAGCCCCGGCTTGCCGCTGCGAAACAGAGCCACATAGTACTGGTGGGCGTAATGCAGGGCGAACATGGTTTGGGTAAACAGCCAGCTGGTGAAGATGGTGAGCACCGACAGGCCGATATGCAGGCCGCGGCTGCCGCCGTGCAGGTCTTTCGCCACCGACAGCTCGGCCACGATGGACAGCAGGCAGACAATGGCCGCTAGTACCACCAGCATCAGGATGGCCAGTTCGCCCTCGTCCTGCCGTGCGGCCCGGTGGCGGATCTGTTCGGCATCAGCGCCATGCATCATCAGCAGGGCCAGCAACAGATAGAGCCCGGCCCCGGCATTCCAGCCGATCACATAGGCGGTGAGTGTGCGCATGGGCGTGAGCATGATCAGCGCCTGCGCCATGCACAAGCCAAACAGGATGGCAAAAAACAGCCGTGGCCGGGTACGGATGATGTGGCTCAAGCGGGCCAGCGGGCCGTGGTGGTGGCGTTGTACTTTGTCCATGCTTGCGGTCCTCAGGAAAGTTGCGCGTACAGGTCCACCAGCTTGCGGCCTTCTGCCGCCCAGCTGTACTTTTGCAGCACCGCTTGCTTGCCCGCCTCGCCCAGCTGGCGCATGCGGTCCTCATCCGCCATCAGGCTGTTGATGGCGGCGGCTATGGCCTGCGGGTCTTGCGGGTCCACCAGCACACCGCAGCCAGCGTCGTCGACGATTTCGCGCCATACCGGGAAGTCACTGGCGATTACCGGCATGCCGGCCGCCATGTATTCGAACAGCTTGATCGGCAGCGCATCCACATAATTGGGGGTGGGGAACAGCGTCACCAGACCGATCTTGCTTTGCGTCAGCACCTGGACCACGCCCTTGCGGTCCAGCACGCCCAGGTCATTCACCCGCGTCCAGCCGGCTTGTGCTTCCAGCTCGGCGCGCAGATCGTTCTCACTCCAGATACCACACAGATTCAAGCGGGTGGCGGTATCCGGCAGCGCAGCCACGATGGGCTCGATACCGCGAATGCGGCTGATGCCGCCGATATAGCACACCTCGTTCTTGCGGCTGTCCCACGGCGTATCGCGCACCAGCTCTTCCAGGATGGGGAAGTTGCACACATCCAGCACCCGCCCGCCCAGTTTGGCAAAACGCTTGCGGATGTGCGGCGTGGACGTCACTACCGCGTCAAAACGTTTGGCTGCCCAGTCTTCCACTGTTTCAAAGCTGCCGGACACCAGGGGACGGATGGCACCGGGAATCCAGTGCTTGGCCAGAATCTGCCGCGGCATGTCTTCGTGTACGTCGTAAATCACCTTGATGCCGGCCTGCTTCAGCCGCAGTGCGGCGGGAATCAGCTCCGGGTCGTGAAAATGCACGATGTCCGGGCGCAAGGCCAATGCCGCCTGATACACCCGGCTGGTGGTGCCGGTCATGCGGGCAAAGCGGCCGCCGGTTTTGGGGCCGACATCGTGAAAGCGCACACCCTTGTTGATTTCCTCGCCCAGGCCATCGGCCACGATCAGGCTCACCTCGTGACCGGCAGCAGCCAGCGTGGCGCATTCCTTGACGAAAATGCGGATGTCGTGACGGGGATGGGCAGAAGTGAGATGGGCTACTTTCATACGGCAGAATCCTTGTGTGCCGGGCCGGACAACAGGCTGGCATAGAGATCGGCAAAGTGTTGCATATTGCTGTGGTGCAGGGCCTTTTGCGCCACCAACTGGCGGTTGAGCTGCACCGCTTGTTGCAGGCGGGCATTGTCCGCCGCCCAGTCCATGCCGGCCAGCAGGCTGTCGCTCAGCCTGGCAATGTCTTCGGCAATCAGGCCATTCAGGCCGTCGATCACCCATTCGCCATTGGCCGGCAGATTGGACAATACCGGCAGGCAACCATGGCCCATGGCTTCCAGCAGGCTGATGCTGGTGGCATCCGAACGCGGCACGCTGACAAACAGGCGCGATTCCTGATACAGGCCAGCCAATACTGCGGACGAAACAAAACCGGTGAATTCCACCCTTTGCAGCTGCAGGCTGGCAGCAAGGGCTTTCAGACTATCGGTGGACTCGCCGCTGGCGGCCACGGTGAGGCTCCAGTCCGGGTAATGGCCACTGGCCTCCACCTGCTGCCAGGCGTGCAGGATGGCGTCAATGCGGTACAGCGGTTTGTGCAGACGGCAGGACAGCACCTTGTTGGCTTTGGCGGCGATATCGGGCTGCGCCGGTAGCGCGTCCATGCCGAAATTCAACACGTCGATCCGGCAGTCTTCGCCCGCCAGCTGGCGGATTTTCGCCGCCATGTACAAGGAATCCGAAGTAATGGCCGACGCGGCGCGCAGATTGGCGCTTACCATCTGCCGCATCAGCCGGTTGCTGTCCGGCAGCAGCAGCACGTCCGAGCCCCAGGCGGTCAGCACCATGGGCACACGGCTGCCGCTCAGTGCACGGCGTGCATGCCAGGCCACGCTATTGGCCTGATGCACATGGACCAGGTCCGGCTTTATCTGGCCAATCCAGCGGCGCAATGTGCCGGCGCTGCCCAGCGCTTTCAGGCCGAAGTCCAGCCGCAGCTCGCCCTTGAGATTGGCCGGACGCTTGCCCGCCGGGACTTCGCCATTGCAGGCCAGCCAGATTTCCTCCACATGCGGGGCGATACCGGCCAGATAGCGCCAGGTGTGTACCGAGGCCGAACCGATCAACAACAGCTTCATTGGATGTTTTCTTTCTCGATGGCGCGCAGGGCCGCCAGCAGCCGGTCCAGCTTGTGCGCCAGCGCGGCGTTGTCGGCTACGGCGATATTCATCGGCAGATTCAGCACCGTGGCCGCCAGCCGCTCGCCCTGTGGCGCACTACCGGCCACATAGCCGTGGCGGAAGGAACCGGCCGGGTGAATCACATCATCAAACCACACGCCGATATTCAGCCCGCAAGCCTCGCTCAAGCGCCGCGCCAGCGCGGCCTTGTCCACCACCGGGTGGGAAAGCGCAAACGGGTAACGCACCCAGTGGCAGGCAGCACCGTCAGGCACTCCCCATTGGGTAAGGGACGGCAGTTGTGCCAGTGCCTGTTGGTAACGCTGTGCCAGCGCCTGCTTGTGCGCCAGCGTGGCGGGCAGATGGGCCAATTGGCGGCGCACCAGCACGGTGGACAACAGCGGCATGGCGCGTACCGGATGCGGCATGCCTTGGCTCACTTCGGCATCGGCCGAGCGGTAAATCAGCCCCACGCGGCGGTTAATCGCCATGGTGATGCGGCCCAGCAGCGGCCAGCGCGCACTGAGCAGATGGGCTTTGAGCGTGGCCAGCAAGCGCCACTCATCGGTGCATGACAGCTCCGGCCAATCCTGCTGCGGCGCGGCCATGCCAGGCGGGAAAATAGCCAACCCGCCAATACCGCCGCTCAGGTTCTTGGAATATTCAAAACTGAAGAAAGCCCCGTCGTGATAGCTGCCCAGCCATTGGCCATCCAGCTGGCTGGCAAAGCCGTGGGCGGCATCGTCGATAAACTTTACTTGCGGATGGGCGGCGCGCAGTGCATCCGGCACCCGGCACGGCAGGCCGTAATTGTGCGGCACGATGACGGCGCGGGTGGCCGGACCGATGGCTGCGGCCAGCACGTCCCAGTCGAAATTCAGGCTGTGCGCCGACACATCGACAAAACGCAGCGTCGCCCCCAGTGCCGGAATCTGGTTGGGCACCACCACGCAGGTATAGGCCGGGACAATCACCTCGTCCCCTGCCCCGATTCCGTGTTGCTGCAACAGTACGCGCAGCGCGGCACGGCCGGTGTCGTACAGACCGATGCGCGCCTCGTCCACGCCAAAACAGGCTGCCAGCTCGCGCCGCAGCGCGGCACGCTGGAATACGCGGCCTCGCAGCATGCCGGGCAAAGCGGACAGGTAATCGCACAGGCTCAGTGAATTAGCTGTGAGCATGGTCTTGCTCCAGTTGGCGACACAGCCGGAACACCCAGACCATGTAGATGATGTAATAGATGGAAACCGTCACCGACAGCAGGCGGAATACCTGGTGGGCATTCTCCCCCGCCCAGTACACCACGCCCAGCGAGCCCAGGTTCACCACCACGCCTAACAGGGCAAACAGCAGCGACTGGCGCTGGCGTGACAACACCATCGGCACCATGAAGCAAGGCGCAGCCAGGAACATGCAGAAGAAGGACGGCGTCAGCGTGGCGGCAATCTGGCCGGCATCGCGCCATTGTTCGCCAAAGGCAAAGGCAAACAGCGGCCCGCCCCAGGCCATGATGATGAGAAAGGGCACAATCGCCAGTGCCGACAACACCAGCAGCGCCTTTTTCAGCAGCGGACGCAAGCTATGGCCCTTGGCATGCGCTTCGGCCAGATCGCGGTACAGCACTTGCGATACGGCTTGCCCCAGCAAGGCGGCGGGCAGCTTCAGCACCCGCACCACCAGGCCGTAATGGCCCATCAGCTCGGCAGTGGCCAATATGCCCAGCAGCTGCACCATCAAGGAATCCTGCAAGGCCACCACAAAGGCATGCGGGGTGTTGACCAGCGGAAACTCACGATAACGGCGCAGGATGCGGCCCATGCCACCGGCGCGCGCGGTGCGCAACCACTGCGGCAGTGCGCGCCAGTCCTGCCGTGCCTGCAACAGCCAGGAGGCGGTCTGGCCAGAGATCTGCGCCAGCAGCAGACCCAGCGCGCCCAGTTTGCCGAAACCGGCCGCCAGTTGCACCGTCACCATGGCGGCAGACTGCCCCATGCGGCCCTGCGCATTGGCACTGTAACGGCGCTGGCGGTTGTTCCAGTTGGTCCAGATCTGGTTATTGGCCGCCACCCAGATACCCAGCGGCAACAAGGGCAGCCATGGTGCCATGGCCGGGGCATGCAACTGGGTGGCAATCCACGGCCCGGCTGCCAGCAGCGGAATGCTCAGCACCGCCAGCAGCAGGGTGTTGAACAGCAACGCCAGCACCATCAGGCGCATGGCATCGCTTTCTTCTTCCGGCAGCACCACCGCCATGTCGTAACGCCAGGTGGCAATCACCACCAGGTTGGACAGCCAGGCGACAAACTGCGTCAGCACGCCAAAATCTGCCGGGCTGTACAGGCGGGTCAGCAGCGGGGTGAACAATACCGGCAGGAACTGCGCCACGGCAGCCCCGCCCGCCAGGGTGGCGACATTGCGGGCAAAACCGCCCTGCCCCAGCCTGGCCTTGAGTTTGGCCAGCACGCTCAGCCCAGTGCCTTTTTCACCGCAGCGACGATGGCATCCTGGGTGGCTTCATCCAGGAAGGGGTGCATCGGCAGGCTCATCACGCGCTTGCCGGCGGCTTCGGCCAGCGGGAAGCTGCCTTCGCCCTGGCCCAGATGGGCAAAGGCCGGTTGCAGGTGCAGCGGAATCGGGTAATGCACGGCGGTGGGTACGCCCAGCTCTTGCAGGGCTTTTTGCACGGCTTCGCGATTGTCCACCTCGATGGTGTACTGCGCGTAAACATGGGTATTGCCCGCGCCTATCACCGGCACACGGGCCACGTCCTGCAGCAGGGCGCTGTAGCGGGCACCAATGCGCTCGCGGGCGGCCACTTCGTCGGCAAAGCTGGGCAGCTTGGCCAGCAGCACGGCGGCCTGGATGGTATCCAGCCGACCGTTCAGGCCAATCACCGGGTGGTGGTAGCGACGGTCCTGGCCGTGCACGCGGATTTCGCGCATTTTCTTCGCCAGTTCCTCGTCATTGGTAAAGCAGGCACCGCCGTCGCCATAGCAGCCCAGGGGCTTGCTGGGGAAGAAGCTGGTGCAGCCGATGGTGGACAGGTTGCCGGATTTCTTGCCGTGCTGGCTGGCACCAAAGCTTTGTGCGCCGTCTTCGATCACCGCAATGCCGTGCTTCTCGGCAATGGCGTTGATGGCGCTGAAGTCCGCGCACTGGCCGTACAGGCTGACCGGCATGATGGCCTTGGTACGCGGGGTGATGGCCGCTTCCAGCAGCGCCGGGTCCAGGTTGTAGCTGACGGGGTCGATGTCGACAAATACCGGGGTGGCACCCAGCAGGGCAATCATTTCGCCGGTGGCAATAAAGGTAAACGGGGTGGTGATGACTTCGTCGCCACGGCCCACGCCCAGCGCCATCAGCGCAATCAGCAGCGCCTTGGTGCCGTCACACACGCCGATGGCGTGCTTGACGCCGGTGTAGGCGGCCAGTTGCTGTTCTACTTCCTTGACTTCCGGCCCCATGATGTACTGGCCATGATCCAGCACCGCGTGGATGCGGGCGTCGATGTCGGCTTTCAGATGCTGGTACTGCGCTTTGAGGTCGATGAACTGGATGCTCATGGCTCGATTCCTTGCTGGGGCCGGGCTGCCGTGCGGGCAGCCGTGGGGATTGGATAGTTTCAGGCGGTGCAGACTGGTCCGGTTCAGGCCGGTGTGCAGTGATTTCCGCCAATCTGGTAAAAGCTGTCGCAGGCCGGGCAGGCATGGGTGCCGATATCATTGGGCAGGCGTTCGCCACAGGCACACATCCAGCC
>NZ_JAELTZ010000064.1:0-16172 GCF_016429115.1 Aquitalea sp. ASV15
GGCATCGCACTGATCAGCGTCCGCCGGACACATCCAGAATGCTGCCGGTGCAAAAGCTGGCGGCATCGGACAGCAGCCAGACGATGGCGGCGGCCACCTCCTGCGGCTGGCCGCCGCGCTGCATGGGAACGCTGGAGGAAAGCCGCGCCACCCGGCCGGGTTCGCCGCTGATGGCATGGATGCCGGTTTCAATCAGGCCGGGGCGCACGGCATTGACGCGGATGCCTTCGCCGGCCACTTCGCGTGCCAGCCCCAGCGTGAGGGTGTCGATGGCCCCCTTGCTGGCGGCGTAATCGATATATTCGCCGGCCGCACCAAGCCGCGATGCCGCCGAAGACACATTGACGATGATGCCGCCACGCCCGCCGTGGCGGGTGGACATGCGGCGCACCGCCTCGCGGCAGCACAGCATCGGCCCCGCCACATTCAGCTGCAACATGCGCTGGATGCGTTCGGCACTGAAACTGTCCAGCCGCGCCAGCGGCGCGGTGGCGCCGGCATTGTTGACCAGGCCGTCGATGCGGCCAAAGCGGGCGGCCACGGCAGCAAACAGCTGGATGATCTGCGCCTCGTCCGACACATCGGCCGGAAAGGCCGCGGCTGCGCCGCCCTGGGCGCGGATGGCGGCCACCACCTGCTGCGCGGCCGCCTCGTCCTGCCGGTAATTCACCGCCACCTGCCAGCCGGCACTGGCGGCCTGCAGCGCGGTAGCCGCACCGATGCCACGGGAAGCGCCGGTAATCAGCAGGGTCTGGCTCATGTCTGTCCTTCGCGCAGAAAGCGCTGATACCAGCCCACGCGGGCAGTGCGGGCGGTGTCGAAGGTAGCGGCCAGGCCGGCTTCATCGCTGGCGGCCACCTGCGCGGTGAGTGCCGCCAGCGCCAGGCGATAGCGCTCCAGCTCGTCCAGCAAGGCCGAGCGGTTGGCCAGGGTGATGTCCTTCCACATTTCCGGGTGACTGCCGGCAATGCGGGTGAAATCGCGAAAGCCGGTGGCGGCAAAATCAAAGCAGCGCCCGGCATCGGGCTTGCCCGCCACCATGCCGACATAGGCAAAGGCCAGCAGGTGCGGCAGGTGGCTGACCGTGGCAAACACGCTGTCGTGTTCGGCCGGGCTCATGCGATGGATCACTGCGCCACAGGCCTGCCATAGCGCGGCCACCGTAGCGCAGGCATCGCTGCCGGTTTCCGGCAAGGGGGTGAGTACCACCTTGCGTTTTTCGTACAGGCCATACTGGGCGGCCGCCGCGCCGGACAGCTCGGAGCCGGCAATGGGATGGGCCGGCACGCAGCAGGCCAGCTGCTGCGGCAGGTATTGGGCAAACAGCTGTGCGACATCGCCCTTGGTACTGCCGGCATCGGTCACGATGGCATGTGGCGGCAAATGCGGGGCCATGGCCTGCATCATGCGCCCCATCTGCCCCACCGGGCAGGCCAGCAAGACCATGTCGGCACGGCCGGCCACCGCGGCCAGGTCCTGGCTGATTTCATCCACCACGCCCAGCTCCAGCGCGCGGGTCAGGTTGTCCAGCGTCCGGCCTACGCCGATCACATGCTGCACCTTGCCCGCCCGTTTCAGGGACAGCGCAAATGATCCACCGATCAGCCCGACCCCGACCACCACCAAGGTGGTAATACCCTGCTGCACCTGACTCCCCTTTCCTGCCCTGTTACCATCTGGCCCTGCCCCACCTGCGGCGGGCGAAAGAGCTATGATAAGCGATTTTGCGCCCGCGCCAAGCCTGCAAACCATAGAAGGAGCCGGCGATGTCCTGCACCGTGTATGTCTATTTCAAGATTGAACCGGCCAGTGGCCGCCAGTTATTGCCGGCACTGCGCCGGATGCAGGCCGCGCTGGCAGTGGAGGGCATCCGTGCCAGCTTGCTGCGCCGCGCCGACGAGGCAGCAGAGGCACCGCTACAGACCTGGATGGAGGTGTATCAGGGAGTGGAAGATGTGGCGTGCTTCCGCCAGCAGATGCAGCAGGCGCTGGCTTGTTTTGTCGATGCGGCGCAGATGCCGCCGCGTCATCTGGAATGCTTTCAGCCGCTGGAGTGATCAGGCGGCGTGGATGGTGACACGCGGCTAGAGCGGCAGGGTGAGCTGCTCGGCGGGGCGGGCCAGATGAAAGCCCTGCACGAAGTCACAACCGGCGGCGCGGGCGATATCCAGTTGCATGGCGCTTTCGATACCTTCACCCACCACCTTGGCGCCGTGCAGATGCAGGATGTCCACCAGCCGCGCCAGCTTGTCGCGCACACCGGGGCGCATCAGCGCGTGGCGCATCAAGACCTTGTCCAGCTTGACGTAGTCCGGCTCCAGCAGCCATACCCGCTCCAGATTGGACGCGCCCTGGCCGAAGTCGTCCAGCGCGATGCGGAAACCCAGGCTGCGGTAGCGCTGCACCGCTTCGTACAACCGCATGGGATCGCTCACCGCATCCTCCACCACTTCCAGGCAGATCTGGCTGGCCGGAATCTGCAGATGTTGCAGCACTTCGGCAAAAAACTGGCCATGGGTTTCGCTGACATTGACCAGGTGCTGGGCATTCACATTGAGCGACAGGATCAGCTCCGGTCCTGGGTGTTGCAACAGGAAATTGAACAAGTGCAGGCAGCGTAGCTGGCGGTCGAGAAACACCGAACGGCGTGGCGAGGTTTCCGCGGCAAACAGTACGGTGGGGATCAGCTGACCGCCAAAGCTGTCCGTGACACGGGCCAGCGCCTCGACCGACCACAGACGGGTGCTGCCGTTTTCCAGCGCATAGATGGGCTGGAATACCGAGCGGAAGCGCCATTCTTCATGGCGACCACGCACGCGCCCGCTCTGCAGGCTGAGTGGATGCTGTTCGAACTGGTGTGCGTTCAACAACTGGTTGATATGTGCCAGATCACGCTCGATCGGCGCCAGTTGCGCAGGCTGGGCAAGGGCTTGCTGTTCCAGCAGGCTGACGGCCACCATGCTGTTCTCCTCGGACAGTCGGTGGACTGTCCCTATTTCTGGAGGGGAAACGGCTCCCCCTCATCGTGGCTGCCACTATAGCGACGGCCACTTAGCGCCAGAAATAATTTAATTGGAAAACTTTATGCAAAAATAATCTAAAAAACACCAGCAGCCCAGCGCCTGCCCACGCTCTCGCTAGCGGCAAGAAGGGGTAATGCCGGCACAGGAGCCGCTCGCTGCTGTTAATCCTGCTGCGCCAGCAAGGCCTGCAGCTGCAGACAGCATGGATGGCCATGCGGCAAAGCCTGCCCGGCAAGCGTGGCGACCGGCCACAGGCCGATCAGGCTGTTGGACAGGAATACCTGTTCGGCTTGCCATAGCTGGGCCGGGCCAAAGTCGGCCTCTTCCAGCTGATAACCCAGCTGCGGCGCCTGGGCAAACAGCCAGTCGCGCAGCATGCCCTGTACGCCGCTCTGGTCCAGCCGCGGCGTAAGGATGCGCTGGCCTTGCACCAGATAGACATTGCTCATGGTGGCTTCGATCAGCAAACCACGTTGATCCAGCAGCAGACCTTCGTGCATGTCCGGGTCCGACCATTCCGAGCGCGCCAGCACGTTTTCCAGCCGGTTAAGGTGTTTGATACCGGCCAGCAGCGGCTGGCAGGATAGGCGGGTGTCACACCAGCGCACATTGACGCCGTCGCGTGCCCGTTCTGGCGGATAGCCGGCCCAGGCGGAGACCGACACCATGCGCGTGGGCTGGCAGTCGGCCGGCATGGCATAGCCGCGCGCGCCCACACCGCGGGTAAGCACGACCTTGGCCACACCCTGCGCCACCCCGTCGGCCAGCTGGCCGATTTCATCCAGCAGCAGGGCTGCATCCGGCACCGGGAGCCTCAAACGGCTGGCATCGGCAGCCAGCCGCCGGTATTGCCAGGCCCACAGCCGCGGCTGGCCATGGCGGATTTCGATGGTGCGGTAGATGCCGTCGCCATAGGCCAGGCCACGGTCCAGTGCGGAAATCTGTTCGCCGGGCTGGCCGTTGATCAGCATGGCCATCAGGCTTGCTCCACTCCCAGCGCACGCAGCAGGCCGCGCGCCTTGTGGCGGGTTTCCTGCAATTCGCGTTCCGGGTCCGAATCCGCCACGATGCCGCCACCGGCACGGAAGCGCAGCTGCTGCCCTTGCTGCATGAAGGTGCGGATCAGGATGTTCAGGTCCATGCTGCCATCGCGGTTGAGATAACCCAGGCTGCCGGTATAGGCGCGGCGGGCGCTGTTTTCCAGCTCGCGGATGATCTGCATGGTGCGCACTTTGGGGCAGCCGGTGATGGTGCCGCCGGGGAACAGCGCGCGGATGGTGTCCAGTGGCGTGACATCGGTCCGCAGCCGGCCACGGATATTGGATTCGATGTGATGGACATAGGCATAGCTTTCCACCGCCATCAGTTCGTTCACCTCTACCGTGCCGGGCTGGCTGATGCGGCCCAGGTCATTGCGCTCCAGGTCGATCAGCATCACATGCTCGGCCCGTTCCTTGACGCTGGAAATCAGCCGCTGCTTGAGCGCGGCATCTTCGGCGGGGTCCGGCGAGCGTGGATGGGTGCCGGCAATGGGGCGGGTATCGGCCCAGCCATCGCGCACCCGTACCAGGCGCTCCGGCGAGGAGCTGACAATCTGCGCGCTGCCAAAATCGGCCAGTGCGGAAAACGGCGCCGGGTTGGCACGACGCAGCGCGGCAAACAGGTCGGGTGCTGCAATCTCCGCCGCCAGTTCGGCGCGCCAGCCACGCGAGATGTTCACCTGGAACACATCGCCTTCATAGATATATTGCTTCAGCCGCAGCACGGCGTCGGTATACCAGTGCGGCGGATCTTCCTCCAGCGCCTGCAGGCTGACCGCTTGTGCGACAAAGGCCGGGATGCTGCGCGCCAGCTCGCCCAGCCGCTGCCCGTCGGCGGCGGTTTCCGCCACGATCCACGCGCTGTGCTCGCGGCGGTTGATCAGAATGGCCGCCGGCACCCGTGCCAGGGCTGCCAGCGGAAAGCTGTCCGGCAGCGCCTCGGCAACCCGGCTTTCAAACTGCGACAGCAAGTCGTAGCCCAGATAGAGGAAATGGCCGCCGACAAAGGGCAGGCCATGCGGGTTGTCCACTGCCTGCGGCTGAAAAGCACGCAAGGCCTCGACAAACGCCTCCCCTTCCCCACTGTGGTAAAGGGTGGTGCTGTCGGCAGCAAACAGCATGTCCCAGCCCTGCTCGCCGGAGGACATCAAGAGAAAAGGGAAGTCGGCACGACGCGCGGCATGCAAGGCCAGCAGGTCGGGCAGGAAGTCGAGTCGTTCGGTGAACATGCCAGATCCGGAAAGGCGGCATGAAGGCGCCGCACAAATAAGAAAACCGCCGCGAGTGTATCGCAGCGGTTCGGGCTGTCAATCCATTTGCGCGCTGCACCGCAGTATGCGGTACCGCGCGCCAGGCATTACATGCGTTTGAATACCAGGGTGCCGTTGGTACCACCAAAGCCAAACGAGTTGGAAATGGCGATATCGATGTGCATGTCACGCGCGGTATTGGCCACGTAGTCCAGGTCACACCCGCCTTCAACATCCTGCTCGTGCAGGTTGATGGTGGGTGGCGATACCTGGTTGTACACCGCCAGGATGGAGTAAATGGCCTCCACACCGCCCGCGCCGCCCAGCAGGTGGCCGGTCATCGACTTGGTCGAATTCACCACCAGCTTCTTGGCATGATCGCCAAAGGCGATCTTCAGCGCATTGGTTTCGTTGGCGTCGCCCAGCGGGGTGGACGTGCCGTGCGCATTCACATACTGCACCTGGTCCGGATTGATCCGGGCATCGCGCAGTGCGTTTTGCACGCCGCGGGCCGGGCCTTCCGCACTGGGGGCGGTGATGTGGTGGGCATCCGAGCTCATGCCGAAGCCGATCAGCTCGGCATAGATACGGGCGCCGCGCTTGACCGCGTGCTCGTATTCTTCCAGCACCAGCACGCCGGCACCTTCGCCCATCACAAAGCCGTCGCGGCCCTTGTCCCAGGGACGGGACGCGGTTTCCGGATCGTCATTGCGGGTGGACAGTGCCTTCATGGCGGCAAAACCGCCCATGCCCAGCTTGGAGATGGCACCTTCGGCACCACCAGCCACCATTACGTCGGCGTCGCCATACTGGATCATCCGGGCGGCGTCGCCGATGCAATGCGCACCGGTGGTGCAGGCCGACACGATGCCATACGACGGGCCCTGATAGCCCTTCAGGATGGACACGTGGCCGGCGATCAGGTTGATCAGCGAACCGGGAATGAAGAAGGGGCCGATCTTGCGGGCACCGCCCAGCTGTACCGCCACACCGGTTTCCTCGATCAGCGGCAGGCCGCCGATACCGGAACCGATGTTGACGCCAACGCGGGTCTTGTCCAGATCGGCAACATCGTCCAGACCGGCATCAGCCACCGCCTGCAGCGCCGCTGCAATGCCGTAGTGGATGAACAGGTCGGAGCGACGGGCTTCCTTGGGCGAGATGTACGCGCTGATGTCGAAGTCCTTGACTTCGCCGGCGATCTGGCAATTGAGCTCGCTGGCATCAAAACGGGTCACTTTGCCGATGCCGCTCTTGCCGGCCAGCAGATTGGCCCAGCCGGTGGCGACATCATTGCCGACCGGGGAAATGTGTCCCAGACCGGTTACTACAACTCTGCGTTTGGACACGAAGAATCTCCGTGAGAGGTGGGAGGCAGTCTCCCGATGATCCCACAAGGTCTGTTTGATCATTATTACAATCAAACGGGCGTTTGGAATCCTCTATAACAAAAGAACCTCTGCTGGCGAGCCAAGGCCGCACCGCGCAGAGGTCCTGTACAGGCCTGAAAATATTACTTGTTCAGGTGGGCGGTAACGTAATCCACGGCTTGCTGAACAGTGGTGATCTTTTCAGCTTCTTCGTCCGGGATTTCGCACTCGAACTCTTCTTCCAGAGCCATGACCAGCTCAACGGTGTCGAGGGAGTCAGCGCCCAGATCATCAACGAAGGACGATTCGATCTTGACTTCAGCTTCGTTTACGCCCAGTTGTTCGGCAACGATCTTTTTAACGCGCGCTTCGATGTTTTCCATTTGTCTAAACCCTTGACCTTTCTGATTCGGGATAACAAAACCCGTGTATTCTACAAAAAAAAATTAGAGCAGCCCACCTAAATCTTGTCTTTTGTTGGACAGGACCGGTTAAGGCATGAACATGCCACCATTTACATGCAGTGTCTGACCGGTGATGTAGGCTGCGCGGTCGGATGCCAGGAAGGATGTTGCATCGGCAATATCCTTGGCATCGCCCAGGCGGCCCAGGGCAATCTGCCCCACCAGCGCCTCGCGCTGCGCTTCCGGCAGCGCGCGGGTCATGTCGGTATCGATAAAGCCCGGTGCCACGCAGTTGACCGTGATATTGCGGCTGCCAACTTCGCGCGCCATGGACTTGGTGAAGCCCATGATACCGGCTTTGGCCGCGGCATAGTTAGTCTGACCGGGATTGCCGGTGGCACCCACCACCGAGGCGATGTTGATGATGCGGCCCCAGCGGGCCTTCATCATGCCGCGCAGCACGGCCTTGGACGCCTTGAACACCGACTTGAGGTTGGTGTCCATGATGGCATCCCAGTCGTCGTCCTTCATGCGCATCAGCAGGCCATCGCGGGTAATGCCGGCATTGTTGACCAGAATGGCCACGCCGCCAAATTCCTTGTCGATGGCTTCCACCAGTGCTTCGATGGCGCCGTCTTCGGTCACGTTCAGCACGCGGCCGGCACCGCCATTGGCAGCCAGGCGTTCGTTGATGGCAGCAGCACCGGCTTCCGAGGTGGCAGTGCCGATGACAATGGCGCCCTCGGCTTGCAGCGCATCGGCAATGGCTGCGCCAATGCCGCGCGAAGCGCCGGTTACCAGGGCTACTTTGCCTTGCAGACTCATTTCGGATGTCTCCTTGTTATGGGCGTACGCAGCGGGCCGGCTGGCGGCCCGCCGCGGATATCATTGCAGTTCGGTCTTGGCCGCTTCCAGCGCCGCCGCGTCGGTCAGTGCCAGGCACTTGACGTTGCCGTCGATACGCTTGGCCAGGCCAGCCAGCACCTTGCCCGGACCGCATTCGGCCATGGTGACGATGCCCTCGCCAGCCAGTTTCTGGATGGTTTCGGTCCAGCGCACCGGGCTGTACAGCTGGCGCACCAGCGCATCGCGAATGTCGGCAGCGTCGGTGTAGCTGACCACGTCGGCATTGTGCAGCACCGGAATGGCTGGGGTATTGATGTGGACTTGCAGCAGGGCTTCGGCCAGTTGCATGCCGGCCGGCTTCATCAGCGCGCAGTGCGAGGGCACCGATACCGGCAGCGGCAGCGCACGCTTGGCGCCACGGGCCTTGCAGGCTTCCATGGCGCGCTCGACGGCGGCCTTGGCACCGGCAATCACCACTTGGCCTGGCGAGTTGTAATTGACCGCTTCCACCACCTCGCCATTGGCCGCTTCGGCACACGCCGCGCGCACTTCCTCGTCGGACAGGTTGAGGATGGCCGCCATGGCACCCTGCCCGGCCGGCACGGCGTTCTGCATGGCTTCGGCGCGCAGGCGCACCAGCTTGACGGCTTCGGCAAACGGCAGCGCACCGGCAGCCACCAGCGCGGTGTATTCACCCAGGCTGTGGCCGGCAACCACCGACGGCTGCTGACCGCCCACTTCCTGCCAGGCCAGATAAGTGGCCACACCGGCAGCCAGCATGATGGGCTGGGTATTGACGGTGGCATTGATGGCTTCGGCACTGTCAGCCTGCAGCATGGCCCACAAGTCCACGCCCAGCGCGCTGGAGGCTTCTTCGAAGGTGTGCTTGACGACCGGCAGGTCGGCAAAGCCATCCATCATTTTCAGGCTTTGCGAGCCCTGACCGGGAAAGAGAAAGGCAAACGCCATAGACAGTCTCCGCAAATACGACGGAATAATAATCGACGGAAGAATGCGGCAAACCAGACCATTCTGCCAAGCACCCAGATCAAACGCCCATCACAATGGGCGTTATCGCATGCCAGACGGCGCATGGTCGTGGCCGGTCTTCCGTCGCGAAGAATCAGTACTTCAGCAACACGGCACCCCAGGCAAAGCCACCGCCAATCCCTTCCAGCAGAATGGTCTGGCCGCGCTGGATGCGACCATCACGCACGGCATGGTCCAGCGCCAGCGGAATGGAGGCGGCCGAGGTATTGCCCTGTTGCGGCAATGTCACGATCACCCGCTCCATCGACATGCCCAGGTGCTTGGCCGTGGATTCGATGATGCGCAGATTGGCCTGGTGCGGCACCAGCCAGTCGACTTGCGACTTGTCCACACCGGCCTCGGCCAGGGTGGTGGCAGCGATGTCGGACAGGGCCTTGACCGCAAACTTGAACACCGCCGGGCCATCCATGTGCAAGAAGGGAATGCCCTGGATCTTGCCGCCGGAAATCTGCGCCGGGGTATTGAGAATGTCCTTGTAGCGGCCATCGGAGGCCAGCTTGGCATGCAGGATGCCCGGCTCGTCCGAGGCGCCCAGTACCACCGCGCCCGCGCCATCGCCAAACAGCACGCAGGTGCGGCGATCTTCCCAGTCCATCACGCGCGACATCACTTCGGCACCCACCACCAGCACCTTGCTGGCCATGCCGCCCTTGATGTAGTTGTGGGCAGTGGTGAGGGCAAACATGAAGCCGGCACACACCGCCTGCACATCGAATGCAGCGCAGCCGTGAATACCCAGTTTTTCCTGCAACAGGCAGGCGGTACTGGGGAAAATCATGTCGGGCGTGGTGGTGGCGACGATGATCAGATCGATCTCGTCCTTGGCTATGCCAGCGCTCTGGATGGCAGCTTCTGCTGCCTTCAGCGCCAGATCACTGGTGGTTTCTTCATCGGACACGATGTGGCGGGCGTGAATGCCAGTGCGCGAAACAATCCATTCGTCACTGGTTTCCACGCGCTCGGCCAGCATCGCATTCGTGAGCACATTGGATGGCAGATAGCTGCCAGTGCCTAGAATGCGGGAATGGGCCATGTATTAATCAGTTCGCTTCCGGCTCGGGCTGCTTGAGGTTGTTTAATTGGTTTGCAACCCGGTCGGTAATATGACCAATCACGTCGGAGCCGGCTTCCTCGCAAGCCTGTTCCAGCGCGAAACGGAATCCTACGGCATCGGTTCCGCCATGGCTTTTCACCACGATGCCGCGCAGGCCCAGCAGGCTGGCGCCATTGTAGCGGCGCGGATCGACGCGGTTGCGGAAATGCTTGAGCACCGGCATGGCAGCCAGCGCGCACAGGCGGGTCCACCAGTTGCGGGTGAATTCCTGCCGCAGGAAGTAGGCAATCATGTGCGCCAGCCCCTCGGCTGATTTGAGCGCCACATTGCCGGTAAAACCGTCGCAGACTACCACATCTACCGTGCCTTTGTAGACGTCGTTGCCTTCGACATTGCCGATGAAGTTCAGCTCGGACTGCCGCAGGTATTCGCCAGCGCGCTTGACGCTGTCGTTACCCTTGATATCTTCCGAACCGATATTGAGCAGCCCGACGCGCGGATTGGCATTGCCGGTAATGCTGGATACCAGCTCCGAACCCATGATGCCGAACTGCAGGAGTTGTTCTGAGGTGCAATCGACGTTGGCGCCCAGGTCCAGCATGCAGGTGCTGCCCTTGACGGACGGCATCATCTTGGCGATGGCCGGTCGTTCGATGCCCGGAATGGTCTTGAGGACAAAGCGGGCGGTGGCCATCAGTGCGCCGGTATTGCCGGCAGACACGGCGGCTTGCGCTTCGCCTTCCTTGACCAGATTGATCGCCACCCGCATCGACGAATCTTTCTTGTTTTTCAGGGCGAGCTGCGGCGACTCGTCCATGCCCACCACTTGCGTGGCATGACGGATATGGACGCGCGAACGCGCAACACCCTGATGGCGGGACAATTCAGCCTCGATGGCTGCCTGGTCTCCGACAAGAATCAGATTGGCGTTGGGATGGTCTTGCAGGAATTGGATCGATGCTGGGACGGTGACCTTGAGGCCAACGTCACCGCCCATTGCATCAACCGCGACGGTGATAGTCATCAACGTGTACGGTAGTGAAACCTACCTGTTTTTATAAAGGTAAGTATGGGGTGAAAAAGGACGAATTATTCGCCTTTGGTGGCAACAACCTTGCGACCACGGTAGAAGCCGTTCGGGCTGATGTGGTGACGCAGGTGGGTTTCACCGGTCGTCGGCTCTTTGGCCAGCGACGGAGCGGTCAGAAAATCGTGTGCACGATGCATGCCGCGCTTGGACGGGGACTTTTTGTTCTGTTGAACAGCCATGTTCGACTCCTAGGAAAATCGCGTGTATTGATAATTCAAGACTTGGAGATCTTCAACGTGGCCAGCACCGCAAACGGATTGGGCTTGTCAGCCTTGGCACGTGTCAGAGCTTCCGAACCGCATTCGTCGTGTTTCGGCGAAAGCGGCAAGCCCATGATGATTTCGTCTTCGATCATTGCCACCACATCAAGCTCTTCCGGCGCGAGAATGGCGTCCAGCGTTTCGTCCAGCTCGCAGGCTTCATCCAGCTTTTCCTGCCGGGTGAACAAGGTGACCACCGAGTCGGTATTCACCTCGTACGGCATCACTTCCAGGCAACGCTGGCAGCTTACCGCCACACTGGCTTTCACCTGCAGGCGCAGGGAAAGACGGGACGAGCCATCGCGAAAACCTTCCAGGGTGTATTCCACCGTACCGGAGGTGTCGGACAGGTCGCTGTGCACACGCTCGTCCAGGGTGCTGACGGGCAGTTTGCCGGTCAGAACGCGGCCCTCACGGGCGAACTTGAGCGGGTCGATCAAAATCGGGTTAGACATAAACCCAGCATGATATAATCCGCCTCCCTGATTTGTCAAAATAATCAAGCAATACCACCATGCAGATCATCCTGGCTTCCACTTCCCGCTACCGGCAGGAAATCATCGCCCGCCTGGGCCTCCCCTTCAGCGCCGTGCCGCCGGTGTGCGACGAAACCCCGTTACCCGGCGAAAGCGCGCTGGACACTGCCGTGCGCCTGGCGCGCAGCAAGGCCCAGTCGCTGGCAGCCGATTACCCGAATGCCCTGATCATCGGCTCCGACCAGGTCGCTCTGCTCGATGGCCAGCAAATCGGCAAACCCGGCTCGTTTGAAAAAGGGGTGGCCATGCTGCAGTGGATGAGCGGCCGCACCGTGGTGTTTCACTCTGCCTTGGCGCTGTACAACACCGCCAGTGGCCGCTTGCAGGAAACCGTGGGCATTACCCGTGTTACCTTGCGCCAGCTGACCGAACAGCAGATTCGCCATTACCTGACGCGCGAACCGGATGCCCTGCACTGCGCCGGCAGCGCCAAGAGCGAAGGACTGGGTGGCGCGCTGCTGGAAAAAGTGGAGTCGGACGACCCCAATGCCCTGATCGGCGTACCGCTGTTCCAACTGATCAGCATGTTGAACGCCGAAGGCGTGGAGATTCTGTAATGGCCGGCATCCTGTTTCTGATTCCCGCTCCGCTGGGCGATGAAAGCATTGCCTGGCTGCCCGCCAGCGAGGCGGCCAAGGTGTTGCACATCCGTCACTTTGTGGTGGAGGCGGAAAAGACCGCGCGCAAGCATCTGAAAGCACTGGGCGTCAGCACCCCGATTCGTGAGCTGGCGATGAGCACGCTCAACGAGCACACCAAGCCGGCCGATGTCGCCGCCCTGCTGGCGCCGCTGCTGGCGGGTGAAGACGTGGGCCTGATTTCCGAAGCCGGCTGCCCGGCGGTGGCCGACCCCGGCGCCCAGCTGGTGGCACTGGCGCACGAACGCGGCATCCGCGTGGCGCCGCTGATCGGCCCTTCGTCCATTTTGCTGGCGCTGATGGCCTCCGGGGCCAATGGCCAGTGCTTTGCCTTCCATGGCTATCTGCCGGTGGATGCCGCCGACAAGGCCAAGGTGGTGAAGGAGCTGGAACAACGCTCGCGCCAGCGCAATGAAACCCAGGTATTCATTGAAACGCCTTACCGCAACAATGCCCTGCTACAACAGTTGCGCGAGACACTGGCCCCCACCACCCGGCTGGCAGTGGCCTGCGACCTGACCCTGCCGACGGAAACCATCGTCAGCCGCCTGGTGAAGGACTGGCCGCAAGCTGCGCCGGATTTTCACAAGCGCCCGGCCATTTTCATCCTGCACGCTGCCTGAAAGGCCATTCCATGCCCAAGCTGCCGCCGCTGATCCATTCGCTGCTGGATACCGACCTGTACAAGTTCACCATGCTGCAGGCCATCCTGCATCAGTTCCCGGCGGCTTACGGGCAATATGAATTCCGCTGCCGCAACCAGCCGGATTACCCGCTGTCGCAACTGCACAAGGAAGTGGAAGCGCAGCTGGACTGGCTGTGCCAGCTGCAGTTTACCCAGCCGGAACTGGCCTATCTGCGCAGCCTGCGTTTCATCAAGAGTGATTTTGTCGATTATCTGGAACTGTTCCACCTGCAGCGCCGCTTTATCCGGGTGGAGTGCGACGGCGATGCGCTGAACATTCATATCGAAGGGCCGCTGGTACAGGCGATGTTCTTCGAGATTTTCGTGCTGGCCATCGTCAACGAGCTGTATTTCCGCCGCCTGGACACCCCGCAGGTACGCGAGGAAGGCCAGCGTCGGCTGGATGAGAAAATTGCCACCCTGCTGCGCTTCGAGGCGGAAGAAAGCGCCAGCCAGCGCTTTCCCCTGCTGATTTCCGACTTCGGCACCCGCCGCCGCTTCAGCCGCGAATGGCAACAGCAGGTGGTGGAACAGCTGAACGCCGCCCTGCCCAAGGTATTCCGCGGCACCAGCAATGTGTGGCTGGCGTGGAAGCTGGGCATCACCCCTATCGGCACCATGGCGCACGAGTTCTTCCAGGCCTTCCAGGCGCTGGGCGTACGCCTGCGTGATTTCCAGAACGCGGCGCTGGAAGCCTGGGTGCAGGAATACCGCGGCGACCTGGGCATCGCCCTCACCGATGTGGTGTGCATGGATGCTTTTCTGGCGGATTTCGACCTGTACTTTGCCAAGCTGTTCGATGGCCTGCGCCACGACAGTGGCGACCCTATCGAGTGGGCGGACAAGGCCATTACCCACTATCGCAAGCTGCGTATCGACCCCGCCACCAAGATGCTCACCTTCAGCGACGGCCTGAGCGTGGACAAGGCGCTGGCACTGCACCGCCGCTACAGCCCGCACATTCAGGTGAGCTTTGGCATTGGCACCCACTTCACCAATGACCTGGGGCTGGAACCGCTGCAGATCGTGCTGAAGCTGGTGAGCTGCAATGGCCAGCCGGTGGCCAAGCTATCCGACAGCCCGGGCAAGACCATGTGCAGCGACCAGACCTTTCTCGCCTATCTGCGCCAGGTGTTCAAGGTGGCAGCGCCAGCAGCTGATTCAGTCGCGCAATAAGGCCAACAGCGTCTGCCGCGCCTCCTCTGGCAGACGCGCTCCCGCCACTGCCACCGTGCGCTCGCCCAGCGCACGGTAGACCGGTTGCAAGTCCGGCGGCAACACCGCCAGATGGCGCGCCACGGTGGCCGCATCGCCCCGCACGATGGGCCCGGTCAGCGCCTGCTGCGGCCCCATGCTCAAGGCATTGGCCAGGCTGCCCTGCATCAGCGGCCCGAGCAAGGCTGACAACAGCGCCTCATCTACACCACCCTGCCGTGCCAGCTGGCGGGCGATGTCGGTCAGGGTCACCAGATAATTGGAGGCCACCGACAAGGCGGCGTGATAGGCCGCCTTGCCACCCGCAGCCAGCGCAAACGGCTGCGCGCCAATTGCCGCTGCAAAATCCCGTAACACCACGCAAGCTGCCGCATCCCCTTCCATCGCACACAAGGTGCCGGCAAATTGCGCTACGGCGCGCGCCGGCTCGGCAAAGGAAAATGCCGGATGCAGGCTGGCCACATGCGCCCCCACCGCCCGCAAGGGTGCCAGTATTTCCGCCTCTGCCGCGCCGCTGGCGTGAAACACCACCGTGCCGGGACGGATCACGCCGCTACCTGCCAGCGCCTGGGCGGTGGGCGCAATGGCATCATCCGGCACCGACAACAGCCACAGGTCTGCCGGCTGCAAGCCGATGACTGTCGCACAGGCACGCCCACCACCGATGAAATCCACCGCAGCCGTGGCCGATGCCATGCTGCGCGCCAGACAGTCCTGCACCCGGTACCGGCCACTGTCAGCGGCCAGCCGCCCCAGCGTACGCCCCAGTTTTCCCGCCCCGATGATATTCAGCACCCGCATTTCCCACCCACTTTCTTGACACTGCTGGCGGCTTGTCTGACCATGCCGCTAGAATAATCCTGTTTAACAGTATTTTACCTGCCACCACGGCAGCCTCGGGGAGTCCCCTTCATGAAGCTGGTGATTTTCTTTGGCATCATCGCCATCGTCCTGCTGTATTTCATCACCCTGTACAACGCACTGGTCAATCTCAAGCATACGGTGGCGCGCAGCTGGGCCAATATCGATGTGCTGCTGAAACAGCGCCACGACGAACTGCCCAAGCTGGTGGAAGTGTGCAAGCAATATGCCCAGTTCGAGCAGCAGACCCTGAGCCGGGTGATGGAAGCACGCGCCGGCGTGGCGCAGTATGCCCAAAGCCGCAATATGGAAGGGCTGGGCCATGAGGAAGGCAAGCTGCGCGGCCTGATCGGCCAGCTGCTGGCGGTGGCGGAAGCCTACCCGGAACTCAAGGCCGACCAGCAGTTTAGCCATTTGTCCGAGCGCATCAGCCAGCTGGAAGACAATATTGCCGACCGGCGCGAACTGTATAACGACGCGGTCAACCTCAACAATGTGCGCATCGAGCAATTTCCCGATGTGCTGATCGCCCGCCTGTTCAACTTCCCCAGCGCCCGCCCGCTGCAGTTTACCGCGGCGGAAAAGCGCGATGTCGATCTGCGCCAGCTGTTTCAGCGGGACTAAACCATGCTGTGGCTCAGTTCGCAGTGGACGCGCAGCGGCTGGGCCGCCTTCAGCCTGTACCCGCTGCTGGCGTTCATCGGCCTCAAGCTCGGCCTGCACCCCTTCCTGCATGCGGGGCTGCCGCTGCTGCTGGCCTGCGGGCTGATCGGCTGGTGGCTGAATTATCGCCGTTACCGGCTGATTGCCGACACGCCGACCGCCCATGCCGTTTCCGCGGCACTGGGCC
>NZ_JAELTZ010000065.1:0-15816 GCF_016429115.1 Aquitalea sp. ASV15
GCCGTGCAGGCGGCCGCATTTGTGGCCGGCCGGCACATTGGGCAGATGGTGGGCGGCTTCGAAACGGGCGGCGATCCAATAGAGGGCGGTACCGTTTTCCAGCATCACCCCGCGTTCGGGGGTGCTTTGCAGCAGCAGGGCGGCCGGGCAGGGCAGGGCATCCTTGATGTGCTGCGCCAGGCTCAGGTCGTCGCACTGTGCCAGCTGCTGGTTGAGATCGGCATAGTCTAGCGGTGCCAGTACCCGCTCCAGTGCGGCGTGCAGTTCGTTTTGTGCAATGTGGGTGACATCGGCACGGGCCAGGGCACGGAAGCTGTGGCCGTGCAGGCCGTTCAGGCGCTGTTCGTCTCCGGGCACGCGGCGCGCCGCTTCAAAGCGGCCACCGGCCAGCAGGCAGGATGCATGCATGTCAGACCTCCCTGGCGCAGCGTTCGACCAGCGGGTCGGCCACGCCGGCTTCGGCAAAGCCCTTGGCGCGCAGCTCGCAGGAGGCGCAATGGCCGCAGGGTGGCACCGCGCCGTTATAGCAGGTGTGGCTCCAGGCCAGCGCTTCCATCGCGCCTGTTTGTTGGGCGAGGGTGACGGTTTCGGCCTTGCTCAGATACATCAGCGGGGTGTGCAGTTCGACCCGGCTGTCCATGCCCAGCCGTACCGCCAGCTGCAGTGCCTGCAGGGTGTTTTCGCGGCAGTCCGGGTAGCCGGAGTAGTCGGTCTGGGCCACGCCGGTAACGATATGGCGTGCGCCACGGGTATAGCCAAAGGCGGCGGCAAAGGTGAGGAAGATCAGGTTGCGGCCCGGCACAAAGGTATTGGGCAGGGCGTCGTCGTCGCGGCTGCCTGTTTCCGGCTGGATGCTGTCGTCGGTCAGCGCATTGCCGCCAATGGCGGCAAAGGTGTCGATGGGCAGCACGGTCTGGCGTACGCCGGCCATGGCGGCGATCTTGCGCGCGCAGTCCAGCTCCACGTGGTGGCGCTGGCCATAATCAAAGGTGACGGCTTCCACATTGCCGGCGCCGAATTTTTGCAGCGCCCAATACAGGCAGGTGGTGGAGTCCTGACCGCCGGAAAGCACCACCAGGGCTTTTTCCGCAGTCGGCGTGGAATTGGGGTTCATAGTGTGATCCATCGATAAACAGTCGAGGTGGCCTTGCTGGCTGTGGCCGGCGCTGTCGCGTCGCACACACGGGATCGGTCTCACCCGGCAGGCGGCGGCAGCCTGTGAACGGCGCAGCAAAACCGCCAAATCTACCAGAAAACTGCTGCCCCGGCCAGTTTGCGCCGGGTTTATGCCCTTGATTTTGCTGTTTTGTCCCCATCCTGCCGGCCCTGGTGGCTGCCACCAGGTGGATGTTTCAAAAGCATGACATCTGCCTGATAATCCAGCCCTTCACTTCACGTCTCTTTATGTTATGGATCAGACCCGGCTGGTTTTCATCCTGCACGGCCAGCGCTGCCCGCGCTCGCTGCCCAATCGCCTGCTGGAAAAGTTTGGCCAGCACTTCCAGGTGGACATTCACATCACCACTTCGGCCGTCAGTGCCGAAGCCATGGCCCTGGCGGCGGTGACGCAGGGCTGCGACTTTCTCATTGCCGTGGGCGGCGATGGCACCATCCACGAAGTGATCAACGGCGTGATGCGTGCGCCGGCTGCGGCGCGTGAGCGGGTGGCGCTAGGGGCGCTGCCCTTTGGCACGGGTAATGATTTTGTGCGTTCGCTGGGGGTGAGTGATTCGGTGGAGCAGCTGGACGGGCTGATCCGCGCCGGCCAGGTGCGCCGTATCGACCTGGGGCGGCTGACGCTGGCGGGTGGACCTGAAGGCGAGCGGGTGGTGTGGTTTGGCAATATTGCCTCGCTGGGCATCAGCTCTGCCATCGTGGAGCAGGTAAAGCGGCTGCCGTGCTGGCTGCCGGCCAGTGTGGCTTTTTACTGGTCTATCGTGTTGACCCTGCTGCGCTACCGGCCGCGCCGCATGCAGCTGGTGGTGGATGATGGCGAGGTGATCAGCGGTGAATTCATCAGCCTGTGTGTGGCCAATGGCCGCTATTTCGGCAGTGGTCTGGGCATTGCGCCGCTGGCGCGGCTGGATGACGGCCTGCTGGAGGTGGTGATGATTGCCAATGCCGGCAGCTGGGATTTTGTGCGTTTCCTGCCCACCTTGCGCAAGGCGCAGCCGGTGCTGGATAAGCGGGTGCGCTATCTGAGTGTGCGCAGCCTGCGCATCACGGGCCAGAACTGTCCGCTGGAGGTGGATGGCGAGCTGGCCGGCCATGCGCCGGCGCATATCGAGGTGGTGCCGCAGGCGCTGCGCTGTCTGTCTGCGCTGGGCGCGCAGGAGGGGGCGCATTAACCGCGGCCAGGCACAACACGGCTGCTGCGTCTTGCTCTTGCTACTGTCCCTGCATCGCGCTGCTATTCTGGCAGTCGTTGCAAGGCTTTGCCGCAATAAAAAGGCCCCGCAGCAGGCGGGGCCGGGCAGGGCGCGGGAGGACTGTCTTACAGCCGCGCCAGCAGTTTTTCTGCCACCAGTTCGGACGAGGCCGGGTTCTGGCCGGTAATCAGCAGGCCATCTTCCACGGCAAACACGCCCCAGTCCGGGCCTTTTTCATAAAGACCACCCTTGGCTTGCAGCGCGTCTTCCACCAGCAGCGGCACGATGTCGGTCAGTTGAACCGCGTCTTCCTCGGTATTGGAAAAACCGGTGACCTTGCGTCCGGCTACCAGCGGCTGGCCTGCGCCATCACGCGCATTCACCAGCACGGCCGAGGCATGGCAGACGGCGGCTACCGGCTTGCTGGCGGCAACAAAGGCTTCGATCAGGGCGATGGACGCGCGGTTGTCGACCAGGTCCCACAGCGGGCCATGGCCGCCGGGGTAGAACACGGCGTCGAAATCACCGGCGTTTACGCTGTCCAGCGCCACGGTATTGGCCAGCACGGCTTGCAGGGCAGCGTCCTGGTTGAAGCGTTCGGTGGCCGGGGTGCTGAAGGCCGGGTCGGCACTCTTGGGGTCGATCGGCGGCTGGCCACCCTTGGGCGAGGCCAGGGTGATGGCAACGCCCTTGTCGGCCAGCGCGTAGTAAGGTGCGGCGAATTCTTCGATCCAGAAACCGGTTTTGTGGCCGGTATTGCCCAGCGTGTCATGGCTGGTGAGGACAAACAGGACTTTTTTCATGGGGTGTTCTCGTGTGGTGTGTGCCGGGCCGTGTTGCCGGCCCGGCCATTGGCTGGTTGTGATGCAGCTTCAGTTGTTCAGCGTCGGGTAGTCGGTATAGCCCCGTGCATCGCCACCGTAGAAGGTGGCGGCATCCGGCGTATTCAGCGCGGCGCCGCTGCGCAGGCGTTCCACCAGGTCCGGGTTGGCGATATAGCTGCGGCCAAAGGCCACGGCATCGATATAGCCTTCGCCAATCAGCTTTTCCGCTTTTTCCGCGCTATAGCCACCCGCAGCGATGATCACCCCCGGATAGCGTTTGCGGATTTCCTGACGGAAGGCTTCGCTCAGCGCCGGGCCACCGGCCCAGTCCGGCTCGGAAATGTGCAGGAAAGCCAGCTTGCGTTTGGCCAGCTGTTCGATCACATACAGCGCGATGTCCTGTTCTTCCACATTGGACAGGCCATTGAACACACCCAGCGGCGAGATGCGGATGCCTACGTGTTCGGCGTCCCATTCGGCCACCACGGCATCCACCACTTCCAGCAGGAAGCGGGCGCGGTTTTCCACGCTGCCACCGTAGGCATCGGTACGCACATTGGCTTCCGGCGACAGGAACTGGTCGAGCAGATAGCCGTGGGCTCCGTGGATTTCCACCAGGTCGAAACCGGCGCGACGGGCGTTGTCGGTGGCGCGGCGGTAGTCTTCCAGGATGTCGGCCAGTTCGGAGATTTCCAGTGCGCGCGGCTCATCGCAGGGTACGCGGGCCAGGCTGCCATCCGGCTGGCGCACATTGGTATTGCTCTCGGCGCGGATGGCCGACGGGGCTACCGGGGCTTCGCCATCCGGCTGCAAGGAGCGGTGCGAGATACGGCCGGTGTGCCACAGTTGCAGCGCGGTCTTGCCACCGGCGGCGTGAACGGAGGCATTCACCTTGCTCCAGGCGGCCACCTGTTCTTCGCTATAAATGCCTGGTGCGCCGGCATAGCCCTTGGCGGTACGCGAGATATGGGTGCCTTCGGCAATGATCAGCCCGGCGCTGGCGCGCTGGGTGTAGTACTGCACCGACAGCTCGGTGGGCACATCGCCCGGCTCGGTATTGCGCAGGCGGGTAAGCGGGGCCATGGCCACGCGGTTGTTCAGGGTGACGGCACCCACTTGCAGCGGGGTAAACAGTTTATCCAGGCTCATGAATCAGACCTTTCCTGTGCAGATGAAATGATTAACGATCAAAACCAAAGCCCTGTTTGCGGGCAAGCGGAGCGACATCGGGGAAATAGACATTCTGGTAAATCTGGGCGATGTTGGCCGTCCACGGCAGGCCGTCGCCGCGGCCGATCTGCTGCCAGTAGGCGCTCAGCGTCTGGTCGTACTGGCGGATGTGTTCGGGCAGCTGCGCAGCCTGGTAGTGCTCGTGGTGGACAAAGCTGGCACGCGGCAGGCGCGGCTTGATGCTGCTGTCCTGATCGGTATAGCCCATCACCACGCCGGCAATGGGGAAGGTGTATTCCGGCAATTGCAGCAGCTCGATCATGGCTTGCGGATTGCGGCGGATGCCGCCGATGGGCACCACGCCCAGGCCGGCGGCGCGGGCGGCGGTCATCAGATTGCCCAGCGCAATGCCGGCATCCACTGCACCCACGGCAAAGCCTTCCACGCTGTCCTGAATCACCTGCTTGGCGCCGGCGGCTTCCACGCCAAGGCGGGTCTTGTAGAAATCCACCACCAGGGTGACAAACACCGGGGCCTGGGCAATCCACGGCTGGCCACCGGCAATCTCGGCAATCTGCTGGCGGCGGGCGGCGTCCTGCACCACCACCAGCGACACCTGCTGGCCATTGATGGAGGTCGGGCCTTTCCAGGCGGCGTCCAGTACCGCATCCAGTACTGCGGCGGGGATGGGTTTGTCCTGGTAGCTGCGGACACTGCGATGCTGCTGCATCAGTTCCAATGTGCTGTTCATGGCATTCTCCCGTGTGGGTGAAAATAAATAGACCGGTCGTCTAGTTGCTGTGTCAAAAATACCCGCCGCAAGGGCGGGCAAGATCAATGCGTGTTGCTACCTTGTCAGCCTGTCTGACAGTCACCTGGCTTGAGCATGGCGGCGGTCAGCGCCTGGGCCTGCTGCATCGGTTGCTGGGTGTGCTGCACCTTGAACAACAGCGCAGCCCCTACCCACAGGCTGTACAGGCTGCCGGCGGTGTCTTCGGCCGGTAGCCGGGTACACAGGCTGCCTTCGTGCTGGCCACGGCGGATACAGTCGGACAGCCGCAGCACCACCCGGCCCATGCCCTCGGCCAGCGCTTCGCGCATGGGTTCGGACAGGTCGGACACCTCGGCCGCCAGCTTGATGGCCAGACAGCTCTGATTGCCTTCATCACATTGCTGGTGGCGGTCCAGCCAGCCGGAGAAATAGTGCAGCAGACAGCTGCGTGCATCCCCCTGGCTTGGGTCCAGCGCTTCCAGCAGGCGCGCATCGTAATGTTCAAAGTAACGCCGCAGCATTTCCACGCCAAAGCCTTCCTTGGAACGGAAGTAATGGTAGAACGAACCTTTAGGCACACCGGCGCAGCCGAGGATTTCGGCCAGGCCCACGGCAGAAAACCCCTTGCCCAGGATGATGGACTCTCCGGTGGCAAGCAGGTGTTCGCGGGTATCGGAAAACTGGCTGGGACGTGACATGCAGTGAATAGTACTAGACCAGTCGTCTAGTTTGCAAGTTGTTTATCAAAACAGCGTGTGCGGATTTGCCGGATGGGCTGGCCACGCATGTGTAGCCAGGCTGGCCGGAACGGGCGTCAGCCGAATGCTGCCTGCGCCTGGGCGGGCAGTGCTGGCCTTTCCTGCCGTGGTATTGCATAGCGTTGCAGCTATGCCAGCTTGCCCAGGACGATGGCCTCATACAGTAAAACTGCGGCACGCTAGGTCGTTGGCGCAATCGCCTGCGGCAATGCCGCGCGCATCACTTCCATGAAGCAGCGCAAGCGCGCCGGATAGAAGCGGCTATAGGGATAAACCAGGCTGACTGGCAAGGGCGCGGCTTGCCACTCCGGCAGCACTTGCTGCAAGCGGCCGGCTGCCAGGTCTTCGGTCATGACCCAGGCTGAGCCCACGCCCACGCCCAGTCCCATGACTGCTGCGCTACGTAGCGCGTACAGGCTGTCGGTGCTGATGAGTGGCTCAATGGGAATGGTTTGTTCTTCGCCGCTGGCCAGATGGCGTAGCCGGACTTCATGGCGGTAATAGGTGCGCAGGGCCAGCCAGGGCAGGCTGGCCAGATCTGCCGGCGTGCGTGGCGGCATGGTGCTGCTCAGCAGGGAGGGGGCGGCCACCACGATGCGCGGTACTTCCGCCAGCCTGATGGCAACCAGCGAGGAGTCGGTGATCTCACCCACCTGGATGGCACAGTCGATGCCGGAGCTGATGAAGTCCTGAATGGCAGAGTCGTCATGCAGCAGCCACTCCACCCGCATGCGTGGATAGCGTCGCAAATAGCTTGCCAGCGGGGCGATCAATTTTTCCTGGCCGAAGGCATGGGGTGCCACGACTCGCAGCACGCCCTCCGGTTGTTCGCCAGCCCCGCGCAGTTCGGATTCGAAGGCGTCCCAGCTGGAGAGCAATTCCTTGGCCCGGGCAAAGCAGCGCTCGCCGTCCATGGTCAGGCGCATGGTGTGGGTGGAGCGCTGCAACAGGCGTACGCCGAGTGATTTTTCCAGCGTCTGCAAGCGACGGCTGACTGTGGGCTGGGTGGTGCCCAGCTGTTGGGCGGCGGCCGACAGATTGCCCGCTTCAACGATGCGCACAAAGGTTTGCATCAGTGCGAGCCGGTCGCCGGCACTGGCTGATTGCAGGTGATCGCTTACCCGCGACGGGGATGTGCCATGGCTGGTGATGACGGCTTTTTTCATACGTTGAATGTATAACAGATCTGCATGTCAGCCTGCTACATCCTTGCTGCCATTGCATGCACACTGCACTCCATTCTTCCTACGGAGTGCTACAACATGACCATCATCCATGAAACGCATGAGCAGGCTGGCGCAGGCCAGGTCGCGCCGCAGCAGCCGGGACGGGCGCTGACCTTGTTGCTGGCCACCGGCGCCGGCTTGTCAGTGGCTTCGCTGTATTACAGCCAGCCGATGCTGGGCGTGCTGGCGGGGTCCATCGGTGCCAGCAGCCGCGACATCGGGCTGGTTCCCACCCTGACCCAGCTTGGCTATGCGCTGGGGATTCTGCTGCTGGCACCGTTGGGTGACCGCCATGACCGCCGCCGTATCATCGTACTGAAGTCGCTATTACTGGTGCTGGCCTTGCTGGCCTGTGCGCTGGCACCGTCGCTGCCTGTTTTGCTGGCGGCCAGCCTGGCCGTCGGGCTGACGGCCACCGTGGCGCAGGATATTGTGCCGGCAGCGGCGACACTGGCGCATGAGCACAGCCGTGGCAAGGTGGTGGGCACGGTCATGACCGGCCTGTTGCTGGGAATACTGCTGTCGCGGGTGGTGAGCGGGCTGGTGGCCGAGCAGGCGGGCTGGCGCAGCATGTTTCTGCTGGCGGCTGCGGGGGTGGCATTGATTGCCACGGCCGCATGGCGCTGGCTGCCCGGCTTTGCACCGACCACGACCCTGTCGTATGGCCGGCTGCTGGCTTCGCTGTGGGATTTGCTGCGCCGGCATGCCGCGTTGCGCCGGGCCGCGCTGGCCCAGGGGCTGCTGTCCATGGCTTTTAGTGCCTTCTGGTCCACGCTGGCCATCATGCTGCATGCCGCGCCTTTTCATTTGGGGAGCGCCGCTGCCGGCAGTTTTGGTCTGGCCGGTGCTGCCGGAGCACTGGCCGCTCCGCTGGCCGGGCAATTGGCAGATCGCCGCGGCCCGGCCATGGTGACCCGGTTGGGTGCCGGGCTTACTGCCATCGCGTTTGCTGTCCTGTGCCTGGCCCCCTGGCTGACACCTGCTGCGCAGCTGTGGCTGCTGGGTGTGGGGGCCATCGGCTTTGATCTGGGGGTGCAAGCCGCCCTGATTGCCCACCAAACCATCGTGTACGGCATTGAGCCCGCAGCCCGCAGCCGGCTTAACGCCGTACTGTTTGTTGGTATTTTCATCGGCATGGCGGGCGGTGCCATCGGCGGCAGTCTGTTGCTGGCGCAATGGGGCTGGCTGGCGGTGACCGGCATGAGCACCGTTCTTGCACTGCTGGCCTTGCTGGTGCGCTGGCGCTGACTGTAGGCCGGGCCGCCAGGCAGCCATCGCCTGCCTGGCCTGTGTGCTCAGGGGCTGGCCGGGAAGAAGTCGGGATTGGAAAAATCCCTGACCAGCCAGTCGTACACCGCACGCATGCGCGGCGGCACCGGGCTGCGCTGTGGCCGGTACACACTCAGCGCCCACGGCATGGGGGCCAGCGCCGGCAGCACTTCGCACAGCGTGCCCTGGCGCAGATGCGGTATGGCGATAAAGCCGGGCAGCTGGGCAAAGCCCAGGCCAGCCAGGGCGGCGGCGCACTCGGCTTGCGTGCTGTTGCCGAGCAAGGCCGGTTCGCGCGGGATCCATTGCGCGTCCTGCCGGAAAAACCAGGGCCAGGGGCGGCCGGTGCGCTGGTCTATGGTGCTGACCACGGGCTGGGCTTGCAGCTCGGCCAGGCTTTGCGGGCTGCCGGTCTGTTGCAGCAGGGCGGGGGAGGCCACCATGAAGAAGCGCACTTCCGCCACCTGCCGGGCGACAAAGCGGCTGTCGCGGATCAGGCCATGGCGGATGCCGATGTCGATCTGTTCGTCCACCACATTGGTTTCATCGTCTTCCAGGTGCAGTTCGAAGCGCAGGCCGGGGTGCTGCTGGCGCAGCCGCGCCAGGCTGTGTACCAGGCTGGCCTGGCCGATGGCTTCCGGCGCGGTCAGCCGCACATGCCCTTCCACCGGCTGGGTGGCGCTGTCTTCGGCCTGGCGGAACAGGCTGTCTATGCCTTCGACACTCAGCCTGGCCTGGGCGGCCAGGCGCTCGCCGCTGCGTGTGACCCGGCACTGCCGGGTATTGCGGTGAAACAGCAATTCGCCCAGCTGGCTTTCCAGCTGCTGGATGGCGCGGGTGACTGCCTGCGGCGAGATGCCCAATTGCTGGGCCGCTTCCCTGAAATTGCGCGTCTCGGCGGCGCAGCAGAAGATGCGCAGCATTTCCAGCCGGTTCAGCATGATGGCTCCTGTGTCGGTCTGTCGGCAGATTATTCCGCTTTGTGGAATTCTGAAAGCAAATCTTGTTCATTCCTGTGATGGCCCGTCTGCTGAATACTGACGGTTTGAACAGCAGCTGCCGTCACGGCAAGGGGAGAATTTCATGCACTACCACATCACCAGCCCGCTGGCGCGGCGGAATGGCGCTAGCGGCATTGCCAGGGCGGGCCGGTCATGCAGCTGATTGTGGCGGCCATCCTTCCCATTCTGCTGGCCTTGCTGGCCGGCTATGGCGCAGGGTTGCTGCTGCCGCGCCAGCATTCCCGCCATGCCGCCAGGCTGCTGACGCCGCTGATCTGGCTGCTGCTGTTTTTTTGCGGCAAGGAATTCGGTCATGTGCTGACGGCGGCTGCCGGGCTGGGCCAGGCCCTGGGCACGGCACTGGTGTTTGCCCTGATGACCACCCTGCTGCCGTGGGGGCTGATCCTGTGCTGCCTGCCCCAGCCGCACCAGGGCAGGGCGGCCGGGCAGGGGGCGGAGGCATCCTGGCCCCAGCTATGGCAGGCGCTGCGTGACTGCCTGCTGGCCCTGGGCATGGTGGCGGCCGGGGTGGTGGCCAGCAGCTACCCGCTGCCCTGGCTGGCGGGTGTCACCACCACGCAATTGCTCTATCTGCTGATTGTGCTGGTCGGTATCGATCTGGTGGGGGTAAGGCTGGGCGCTGCCTGGCGTGCCCCGGCGGTGATGGCCGTACCCTTGCTGGTGGTGGCCGGCTCGCTGGCTGGCGGTTTGCTGGCGGCCCTGTTTACCGGCCAGGGGCTATGGACCGGCCTGGCCTTGTCCAGCGGCTTTGGCTGGGTGACCCTGTCCAGCATTCTGGTCGGCAGCAAGCTGGGCAGCGTGTATGGCGCCATCGCCTTGCTGGTTGATCTGTTTCGCGAGCTGATTGCCATTGCCATGCTGTATCTGGTGGGAGCGCGCTTCAGCCGTGAGGCCATCGGCATCTGTGGTGCCACCGCACTGGATGCCACCCTGCCGCTGATCCGCCAGCAGTGTGGCAGCCAGCATGTGTCGCTGGCGCTGATCAGCGGTTTTGTGCTGACCCTGCTCAGCCCGCTGTTGATCATGGTCTGCCTGTCTGCCACTGGCTGAGGCTGGCGGCCGGGCTCAATAGTAGTATTTCTGATAGGCCGCCACATCCAGCTGTGCGGCCTTGGGGGCGGGAGCATAGCCACGCAGGAAGACATCAACGGCGTCCTGCACGGTACGGGAAATGTGCTGTGGCTGGGCCGGTCCTGCCGTGGCACCCAGCAGGTAGTCCTGGTATTCCGATTCCAGCATGCCCAGCAGATGGGCCGCTGCCGTGGCCGGATTGGCCGGCCGCAGATGGCCCGCCGCCATGGCCTGTTGCAGGAAAGCGGCCAGTTTGCCGACTTCTTGCGACCAGCCTTTTTCATAGAGCCTGGCGCCGATGTCCGAGCGGCGGCCTTCGGTCATGATGATGCCGCGCAAGGTGACCAGGTCCGGCTGCAGCACATGGGCAAGAAAATGTTCGCCAAAGCGCTGCAAGCAGCTTGGCAGGTCCTGGTCGGATTGCAGCTGGGCGAAGGAAGACGGCATCAGTTCCGCTATCAGCATTTTCATCACTTCCAGCAGCAGCTCGTCTTTTGATTCGAAATAGCTGTAGAGCGTTGGTTTGGACACGCCGGCCCGTGCCGCGATCTCCAGCATGGAGGTGCTTTCATAGCCGTGTTCCAGAAAGACTTTGGCCGCGCCTTCAATGATGGCTTGCCGGCGCGCTTCGCTTTTTACTCGCATGGTGTTCTCGTTGATTGGGCTGCTGGTGCAGCATGTCGTCATGCCTGGCCGGCGCTCGCCGTGCGGCCGCGGCCGTGCTGGTCCGGCGGGCCGGCAATGAAACTGGCTATCGCTTGTTGCAACAGGGCGGCCTGGCTGATGATCAGTTGCCGCAGGAATTGCTGCAAGGGGTCGGCATTGAATCGGGGATGCCACAGCAATTCGATGGGAATGGTCAGGGCCGCATCGGTGATGGGCTGCCAGTGCAGGCCGGGGCTGTGGCGCTGGACGATGGGGCCGATGACTTCCGGCAATACGGAAACCGCCGCGACCTGTTCGAGAATGCCGGGAATGGCCAGCAGGCTGGCCGTGCTGGCCAGAATCCGCCGCTGCTGGCCGTGTCGCCGCAGGTAGTCGTCGATCAGGCCGGCGCTCTCTCCGGTGTAGGAGGTGAAAATATGTGGTGCTTGCGCCACGGCGCTGGCGCTCAGCATGGCCGGCAGTGTCAGCTGGTCCGGGTGATAAAGGCAGATGAAGCGGCTGTCCAGGATGATTTGCCGGCAGGCATGGCCTTGCAGCCGGGGAAAGTAGCCGATGGCGCAATCGATCTGGCCGTCGGCCAGCGCCGCTTCAACCTGGCGTGCCGCCATGGCCTGTACTTCCAGGGTAAGGCCGGGGGCTTCTTTTTGCAGCGCGATGATGAGTGCGGGCAACAGGGCGGCTTCCAGCAGATCGGGCATGGCCAGGCGCACGGTCTGCCTGATGCTGCGGATATCGAAGGCATGCACTTGCAGCAGCTGCTGTCCTTGTTGCAGCCACTGTCCCAGCGGCAGCAGCAGTGATTCGGCCAGTGGGGTGAGCACCATGCTGCGGCCATAGCGGCACAGCAGCTCATCGGCCAGTTGCTGGCGCAGATGCTTGAGGATATGGCTGACCGCGGGCTGCCCCAGGCACAGCTTGTCGGCGCTCTGGCTGACGCTGCGGGTGGTGAGCAGGGTGTGCAGCACGACCAGGCTGTTCAGATCCAGCCGTCGCAGCAGCAAGGGGTCGATATTATTCATAATAATAAATGGTATGACAAATATCGATTTTATTAAAGTATTTGCTCCTCCTACACTGGCAGCACTGCTTATCAGGTCATGCCGCCATGTCGTCTGCCACTGCCCGCCCAAACGGTTTCTCCCCGGCCTATCTGGTCGCCATCATGCTGGTGGCCAGCCTGGAATTCATCCAGAACGGCATGCTGAATTTTGCCGCCAGTGCGGTGATGGGGGGCATAGGCGCGGCTCCGGAAGAATTCAGCTACGCCGCCATGGCCTATGCCACGGCGGCCATCCTGGTGTTGTTCAATCATCGCTGGTGCTGCCAGTGGCTGGGCTTGCGCCGCTTTGTCCGGCTGTCGCTGCTGCTGTTCGGGCTGGGGGCGGTGCTGTGTGCCTGCGCCGCCTCACCCGGCGCCTTCATCATTGGCCGGGCGGTGCAGGGGCTGGGTGGGGCGGTGTTTTTCACGGCGGCGCGGGTGGAGGTGCATGGCTTGCAGGAACGCAGCCGCATGCTGGGCCTGCTGTGCTTTGGCTATGCCTTGATGCTGGGTTCGGCGCTGGGCCCCTTGCTGGGCGCGCAGGCGCTGCTGCATCTGGACTGGCGCTGGATATTCTGGGGCATTCTGCCCTGGCTGGTGCTGACGCTGCCGGCCACGCGCCTGTTGAGCCAGCAGGCGCAAGCGCAGTTGCCGGCGGCGCATTCCGGCCATTCGCTGGCCTGGCTGGCGGCGGCCGTGCTGTCCGGGCAGTGGCTGATCCAGCAACTGCCGTATGATTTTTTCAGCCGGCCACAAATCCTGCTGGGCTTGCTGCTGGGCTGCTGTGCTGCCGCACTGCTGGCCAGCCGGCTGCAAGGCCGTCATGCCGGCCAGGCTGGCCGCTGGCCGGCTTTTGCACGCCTGCCTTATCTGCTGGGGCTGGCTTGCTACTTTTGCTGCTACCTGCTGGTGTCGGCCAATAGCTACATCCTGCCGGTCATGGTGCAGCAAGCGCTGGGATTTGACGTGCCGACCACCGGGCGCTTGTTGTCGGTCAGCTTTCTGGCCGGCATCGGCTTTGCCACGCTGTATGCCGCGGCGCTGTTTCGCCGCAGCGCGCCGGGGCTGCGCATGATGCTGCTGCTGGCCTGTGCCCTGCTGGCGCTGTATGGCCTGCTGATGGCCGGTGTCAGCCCTGCGGTGGATATCCGCTATCTGGTGGCGCTGCTGCTGCTCAATGGCGGTTTCATGTCGCTGTTCATCATGGCGGTGGCGCAAGGCACCTTCCGTGCGGTGGAGCCCGAGCAATTTGCCCAGGCCTATCAAACCAAGAACATCATCCGCCAGCTGGCGATCTCGATGGGCGTGGCCGGCAGCACGGTATTCTTGCAGGCGCGCAATGCGCAGCACTACCAGCGGCTGGCTGAAGGTTTCAGCTGGAACAACCCGCTGTTCGATCAGGCCATGGACTATCTGCACCAGGTGTTTCCACAGCTGGGCCAGGGACAAAGAATGGCCATGCTGGCGGGGGAGCTGGGTCGGCAGGCGATGCTGTTGTCCTGCCAGGATTTTTTCCGGGCCGAATACCTCATCGCTGCCTTGCTGGTGCTGCTGGTGTTGTGGCAGCGCCAATTCGATTAACCGTTCGCCATCCGCCGTGGCAGACAAAATCCTCGCTGATGAAATCCACACTCAAGCGCAAGACGGGCATCAGTCCCACCGCCAGCCGTATCGCGCAGGCCAGCCTGCAATTGTTCAACCAGCAGGGGGAGCGCAATGTCACGACCAACCACATTGCCCGTCACCTGGCGATGAGTACTGGCAATCTGTACTACCACTTCTCCAGCAAGGAGGACATCATTCAGGCGCTCTATCAGTCTTATGGCGACCGGATGGCCTGGCTGCTGGCCGAGGCGGATGCGCGCCGTCACTCGCTGGAGGAGCTGGTGGTGGTGCTGGATGCCGTCCTGCAGCATCAATGGGACTACCGCTTCCTGCTGCAAAGCAGCGCCAGCCTGTTTCCCTTCAATGCACAATTGCGTGCCAGCTATCAGAAGTTCGAAGTGGAGCAGATTGCCGTCAGCATCGAGTCGCTGTTTCTCAAGCTGCGCGAGGATGGCCTGTTTGAGGGCAGTGTTGCCGCCATCCGCATGCTGGCGGTGCATTTCCAGTTGTTGCAGGCAGCATGGATTGCCCACCCGGAACGGGCCGGGCAGTCGGCCGCGGCCGACCAGGTGGTCGAGGATGGCCGCCGGCAATTGCTGGCTTTTCTGCGGCCACATATTGCGCCGGCCTGGCAGGCGGCATTCGAGCGTGTGGCTTCCGCCTCGGCCTGTTTGCCGGCGCTGGTGGCGCTATCGGGCCGGCTGGCCGGCAGCGAGCGCGCAGCGCTCTGTTACTGACTCTGCAACCACGCCGGCTGCGCCGCCAGCGCCGCCGCTATCTCGCGGCTCAAGCCATCCAGCAAGTCCTGCTGCGCCGCCACCAATCCCGCCTGCCCACTGCCGGACGCCGCCTGATGCTGGCGGTAATACCCTTGCAGCAGGGCCTCAGCGCTGCCCGGACGCGTGATGCGCCAGGCCGCCGCCAGCGTCGCCCCCTCGCCCGCCTCCAGCCGGAAGCTCCGTACATCCACGGCCACATGCAGCGCCGCCCGTCCCAGGCTCAGTTGTGGTGCAGCGTACACGCTGGACAGCCCCAGCTGGTGTGACAGATTCACCGCCAGCGCCTGTGTCAGCAGCCGCGACAGGCTGGCCGTCCAGTAGTGCTGTTCCTGCAATTGCGGCTGGCCGCGGCTGTCTTGCAGCAGCAGTTGTGGCCGGTCCACTTCGGCAGGCAGGCTGACGGCCTCGACCAGGATCACCGCGCCGGCCTGCGGTGTGCTGCGGGCCGGCAGGCCGCCCTGCAGCTGGTGGTAGTACAGCGGGGCCGTGCTGCAGCCGACCAGCGCCAGCGCCAGCAGCAGGCCGCTGGCGGTGCGGACCAGGGGATTCTGGCTCATGGTTTGTCTTCCTGCTTGCCCCGGAGCAGCGCTTCCGGATGGCGGTCGAGATAATCACTCAGCGCGCGGAAGCTGCGCGCGGTGTCGCTGACTTCCTGCGCTGCCTTGCGCACGTCTTGCTGCAGTGGCGAATTGGCCTGCAGGGTCTGGTTGGCGGCATCCAGCGTGCGTTGCAGCTGCTGCAGCGTTTGCACGGTTTGCGGGACCACCTTGCCATCCAGGCTGTCGCCCAGCTGGTGGATGCTGCCCAGCGTGGCGTGCAGTTCCTTGATGGTGCCGTCCAGCTGCTGGCCGATGCTGTCGAACGGCACCTTGTCCAGCTTGCGGGCAATGCGTTGCAGCACGCCTTGCAGTTCTTCCAGATCGCCCGGAATGGTGGGCAGCACGTCCATGTCCTGGCCGTGGCCCAGCCGTGCCGGCCTGGCGTCGCGGAAGAAGTCCAGCGCCACATACAGCTGGCCGGTGAGCAGGCTGCCGGAGCGCAGCTGCGCCCGCATGCCGTGTTCCACCATCTTGTCCAGTTTCAGCTGGTGCAGCCGGGTTTCGTCCAGATTGCGGGACAGGCTGAGCAGGCGGCTGGGGTAGATGCGGATGTCCACCAGCATGTTGAAGTCCTTGCGCGGGGCATCGTATTCCATGCCGATGCGGGTGACTTCGCCAATCACGATGCCGCGGAAGTCCACCGGGGC
>NZ_JAELTZ010000066.1:0-15813 GCF_016429115.1 Aquitalea sp. ASV15
TGACTGGTGCAGTAAGCCTGTCCGAAGGCGTGGAAATGGTAATGCCGGGTGACAACGTGGAAATCACCGTAGAACTGATCGCTCCGATCGCTATGGAAGAAGGTCTGCGTTTCGCCATCCGTGAAGGCGGCCGTACTGTTGGCGCCGGCGTGGTAGCAAAGATCATTGCTTGATTAATAGGTTTATAGGCCAGTAGCTCAATTGGTAGAGTATCGGTCTCCAAAACCGAGGGTTGGGGGTTCGAGACCCTCCTGGCCTGCCAATTAAGACCAGCCGGCGCTTTGCGCCGGTTGGTCTTTTGTCGCATACGCGCAGAGAACATTCCGCACATGGAAATGCAAGATAAACTCAAGCTGGCCCTGGCTGGCCTGCTGGTGGTGGCCGGTGTTGTAGGCTTCTACATGATTCCTGAAGACCAGGGCGTGTTGCGCGCACTGGCTTTCATTGCTGGCGTTGTGCTGGCGGCTGGTGCGGTGTGGTTGTCGCATCCGGGCAAGGATTTCGTGGCTTATGCCAATGACTCGCTGGTCGAGGCGCGCAAGGTGGTATGGCCGACGCGCAAGGAAGCCATGCAAATGACCGGCATGGTTTTCATTTTCGTTCTGGTATTGGCCCTGTTCATGTGGATGGTGGATTCGGGTCTGTCCTGGTTGTTTTACGATGTAATTCTTGGTCGAGGTAGATAATGGCAAAGCGCTGGTATGTTGTGCACGCTTATTCTGGTTTTGAGAAAAGTGTGCAGAAGGCGCTGCGTGAGCGCATCGAGCGTTCCGAGGTTGCTGACCTGTTTGGTCAGATCCTTGTTCCGGTCGAAGAGGTGGTGGACGTCAAGAACGGTCGCCGCTCCATTACCGAGCGCAAGTTCTTCCCCGGTTATGTGCTGGTCGAGATGGATATGACCGACGATACCTGGCACTTGGTGAAGAGTACTCCCAAGGTGACTGGTTTTGTTGGCGGTACGGCTAACCGCCCGGCGCCGATTTCCAAGAAGGAAGTCGAAGCCATCATGCAGCAGATGCAAGAGGGTGTGGAGAAGCCGAAGCCGAAAGTGCTGTTTGAGGTGGGTGAGAAGGTCCGTGTTATCGATGGTCCCTTCAATGACTTCAATGGCTCGGTGGATGAAGTTAATTACGAGCGCAACAAGTTGCGTGTGTCTGTGCAGATTTTTGGTCGCGACACGCCGGTTGAGCTGGAATTCAGTCAGGTAGAAAAGCTGTAATTCTGCTTGGCAGTTAGTCAGTAAGCGTATATACTGTTGCGCTTTCGTCCGGGAAGCGAGTGCACGCTCGCGCTATACCCATTTTAGGAGTTTTAAACGTGGCAAAGAAAATTGTCGGCTATGTAAAGCTGCAAGTGCCCGCTGGTAAGGCCAACCCGTCCCCTCCGATCGGTCCGGCTCTTGGTCAGCGTGGTCTGAACATCATGGAATTCTGCAAGGCGTTCAACGCCCAGACTCAAGGCATCGAGCCGGGTCTGCCGATTCCGGTTGTGATCACTGCTTACGCAGACAAGTCCTTCACCTTCATCATGAAGACGCCGCCGGCGACCATTCTGCTGAAGAAGGCTGCAGGCATCAAGTCCGGTTCCGCCAAGCCGCATACCGACAAGGTAGGCAAGGTAAGCCGTGCTCAGCTGGAAGAAATCGCCAAGACCAAGCAGCCGGATCTGACCGCTGCTGATCTGGATGCCGCTGTTCGCACCATCGCCGGCTCCGCCCGTTCGATGGGTCTTGAAGTGGAGGGTGTGTAAATGGCCAAGATTTCCAAGCGCCTGCAAACCCTGAAGGCAACTGTTGATCGCAACAAGCTGTACGCTGTTGAAGAAGCAATTGCTCTGGTTAAGACTGCTGCTACCGCCAAGTTTGATGAGTCGATCGACATCGCCATCAATCTGGGTGTTGACCCGCGTAAATCCGACCAGGTTGTCCGTGGTTCCGTGGTTCTGCCGCGTGGTACCGGTAAGTCGGTACGTGTTGCCGTATTTGCTCAAGGCGCCAACGCCGAAGCCGCCAAGGCTGCCGGTGCTGAAGTTGTCGGTTTCGACGACCTGGCCGAGCAAGTAAAAGCTGGCAACCTGGACTTCGACGTGGTGATTGCTTCCCCGGATGCAATGCGCGTTGTTGGTCAGCTGGGTCAGATCCTCGGCCCGCGTGGCCTGATGCCGAACCCGAAGGTTGGTACTGTTACCCCGAACGTTGCCGAAGCCGTGAAGAACGCCAAGGCTGGTCAGGTTCAATACCGTACCGACAAGGCTGGTATCATTCACGCCACTATCGGCCGTGCTTCTTTCGAAGCTGACGCCCTGCGTGAAAACTTTGTAGCCCTGGTTGATGCCCTGGTGAAAGCCAAGCCGGCAGCTTCCAAGGGTGTGTATCTGAAAAAGATCGCCGTATCCAGCACCATGGGTATTGGCGCTCGTGTAGATACCAGCTCGATCAGCGCCTAAGCTGACGCGAGTGAGGCAAGGCGGCTCGCCGCCTTGTCATTGGCTTTGGGCTGGCAAGCTTGCTTGCCGGATTGTCAAAGACCGTAGGTGCCGCAAGGCTTAATCGCAAACCGCTGCCCAGTGGTATGCATCCTACGCAGATGGTGTACCCGAAAGTAGGCTTCTGAAGAGTTCAGGGCTCATGTAGCTCAGGGGTAGAGCACTCCCTTGGTAAGGGAGAGGTCGGCGGTTCAATTCCGCCCATGAGCACCAGTTTCCCTTCTCTATGTTGTCTCCTGATACAGGTCGCCGCTGCAAAGCGGAGCAGAAATTTTTCTGCTTCATTTCAGTCTAGGAGGTAGACCTTGAGTCTCAATATCGAAGATAAAAAGGCAGTCGTCGCTGCTGTAGCTGCCGAGCTGGCCGCTGCTCAGACCCTCGTCATCGCCGAATATCGGGGCATCGAGGTAAGCAGCATGACCAAGCTGCGCGCTCAGGCGCGTGAGCAAGGCGTTTACCTGCGCGTTCTGAAGAACACGCTGGTACGCCGCGCGGTAGCTGGTACCCAATTCGAAGCGCTGGCCGAACAAATGGTTGGCCCGCTCGTTTACGGTATCTCTGCCGATCCGGTTGCTGCTGCCAAGGTGCTGCATCAATTTGCCAAGGCTGACGACAAGATCATCGTCAAGGCAGGTTCTTACAATGGCGACGTGCTGAATGCTGCTCAGGTTGCTGAGCTGGCGTCCATCCCGAGCCGCGAAGAACTGCTGTCCAAGCTTCTCTACGTTATGCAGGCTCCGGTCGCAGGCTTCGCCCGCGCCCTGGCAGCACTGGCAGAGAAGCAAGCCGAAGCCGCTTAACTTATTTGATTCTTATAGAATTCAGGAGATTTTTACATGGCAATCACCAAAGAAGACATCCTCGAAGCCGTTGCTGGTCTGACCGTAATGGAACTGAACGACCTGGTTAAGGCGTTCGAAGAGAAGTTCGGCGTTTCCGCTGCTGCCGTTGCCGTTGCTGGCCCGGCTGCTGGTGCCGCTGCTGTTGAAGAAAAGACCGAGTTTGACGTTGTTCTGAACGCTGCTGGCGACAACAAGGTAAACGTGATCAAGGTTGTTCGTGCTATCACCGGTCTGGGCCTGAAAGAAGCCAAGGACATGGTTGACGGCGCTCCGAAGACCGTGAAGGAAGCCGTTTCCAAGGCTGAAGCTGAAGAAGTTCTGAAGCAACTGACCGAAGCCGGTGCCAAGGCTGAAATCAAATAATCTTCTTTGAAAAAAGAAGGTGAGGCTGGCGGAGAAATCCGCCAGCCTTATTGCGCTTGTAATTGGCCGAAACAAAGATAGTAAAAGCCAGCAATTACCCGGCGTGGCTGCTGACTTTTGGTTTCTTGCGCCACTACCACCTCGATGGAGACTCTATGAGTTATTCGTTTACTGAGAAGAAGCGTATTCGTAAGAGCTTTGCGAAACGCGCCAGTGTTCTCGATGTCCCATTCCTGTTGGCGACCCAGATTGATTCTTATGCCGATTTCCTGCAACTGGGTGTACCGCTAGATCAGCGCAAGGATGCTGGTCTGCAAGCCGCGTTCAAGTCGATCTTCCCGATCCATAGCCACAATGGCTATGCGCGTCTTGATTTTGCTCACTACATCCTTGGCGAGCCGCCGTTTGACGTGCAGGAATGTCAGCTGCGTGGCATCACCTACGCCGCTCCGCTGCGTGCCCGTATTCGTCTGACCATCCTGGACAAAGAGTCGTCCAAGCCGGTGGTAAAAGAAGTGCGCGAGAATGAAGTGTACATGGGCGAAATTCCGCTCATGACCACCAATGGTTCTTTCATCATCAACGGTACCGAACGCGTTATCGTTTCCCAGCTGCACCGTTCCCCGGGCGTGTTCTTCGAGCATGACCGCGGCAAGACCCATTCCTCCGGCAAACTGCTGTTCTCCGCCCGCGTGATTCCTTACCGCGGCTCCTGGCTGGACTTCGAGTTTGACCCGAAAGACCTGCTGTACTTCCGTATCGACCGTCGCCGCAAGATGCCGGTGACCATTCTGCTGAAGGCACTGGGTTACAGCAACGAACAGATCCTGTCCGAATTCTACAGCTTCGACACCTTCTACCTGACCAAGTCCGGCGTGTTCATGCGCGTGGTACCGGAACGCCTTAAGGGCGAAGTGGCCAAGTTCGACATCGTCGCTGCCGATGGCAAGCTGATCGTGGCCAAGGACAAGCGCATCACTGCCAAGCACATCCGTGACATCCAGACCGCACAGCTGGATCGTATCGAAGTGCCGGCCGATGTGTTGCTGGGCAAGGTACTGGCGCACAACGTCACCAATGTGGACACCGGCGAAGTGCTGGCGCGCGCCAACGAGGAAATCACCGAAGAGCTGCTGGCCAAGCTGGCACTGGCCGAGATCGATCAGGTGGAAGTGTTGTTCACCAACGATCTGGACCAGGGTGGTTATATCTCGCAAACCCTGCGTACCGATGACAGCCTGGACCGCCTGCAAGCGCGCGTGGCCATCTATCGCATGATGCGTCCTGGCGAACCGCCGACCGAAGATGCGGTGGAAGCCCTGTTTCAGCGTCTGTTCTTCAGCGAAGAAACCTACGATCTGTCGCGCGTGGGCCGCATGAAGTTCAGCTCGCGTACCTATCAGTACAAGTTCGATGAAAAGACCCCGGAGTGGTTCAAGTCGCTGATCGGTGAGAAATTCGCCCATCGTCGTGACGTGATGGAAGGCACGCTGTCGACTGAAGACATCGTCTCCGTGATCGCCATCCTGTGCGAACTGCGTAACGGCCGTGGCGAAGTGGATGACATCGACCATCTGGGTAACCGCCGTGTCCGTTCGGTAGGTGAACTGGCCGAGAACCAGTTCCGTGCCGGTCTGGTACGTGTCGAGCGCGCGGTGAAGGAACGCCTGAATCAGGCCGAGTCCGACAACCTGATGCCGCACGACCTGATCAACGCCAAGCCGGTGTCCGCTGCCATCAAGGAATTCTTTGGTTCCTCGCAGCTGTCCCAGTTCATGGACCAGACCAACCCGCTGTCGGAAATCACCCACAAGCGCCGTGTATCGGCCCTTGGCCCGGGTGGTCTGACCCGCGAACGCGCCGGCTTCGAAGTGCGTGACGTACACCCGACCCATTACGGCCGTGTATGCCCGATCGAAACCCCGGAAGGTCCGAACATCGGTCTGATCAACTCGCTGTCGGTGTTTGCCCGTACCAACGAGTTCGGCTTCCTGGAAACCCCGTACCGCAAGGTGGTGGACAGCAAGGTAACCAACGAGATCGACTACCTGTCCGCCATCGAGGAAGGCCGTTACGTCATTGCCCAGGCCAACGCCGAGCTGGGCGAAGACGGCACCCTGCTGGACGAACTGGTGACCTGCCGTGAAAAGGGTGAAACCATCCTGGCCACCCCGGACCGCGTGCAGTATATGGACGTGGCTACCGGTCAGGTGGTATCCGTTGCTGCCTCGCTGATTCCCTTCCTGGAACACGATGACGCCAACCGTGCCTTGATGGGTGCCAACATGCAGCGTCAGGCCGTACCGTGCCTGCGCCCGGAAAAACCGTTTGTCGGTACCGGTATCGAGCGTTCGGTGGCCGTTGACTCCGGCACCACCGTGGTGGCCCGTCGTGGCGGTGTGGTCGACTATGTCGACGCCGGCCGTGTCGTGGTGCGTGTGAATGACGAAGAAGCCGTGGCCGGTGAAGTGGGTGTGGATATCTACAACCTCACCAAGTTCACCCGTTCCAACCAGAACACCAACATCAACCAGCGTCCGGTGGTGAAGGTGGGCGACAAGATCGCCAGCGGCGATGTGGTGGCCGATGGCGCCTCCACCGACCTGGGCGAACTGGCGCTGGGTCAGAACATGACCATCGCCTTCATGCCGTGGAACGGCTACAACTACGAAGACTCGATCCTGATCTCGGAAAAGCTGGTGGCAGAAGACCGCTACACCTCGATCCACATCGAAGAACTGTCGGTTGTGTCGCGTGACACCAAGCTGGGACCGGAAGAAATCACCCGTGATATTCCGAACCTGTCCGAGCGCATGGCAGGCCGTCTGGATGAAGCCGGCATCGTGTACATCGGTGCCGAAGTGGAAGCCGGTGACGTACTGGTGGGCAAGGTTACCCCGAAGGGTGAAACCCAGCTGACACCGGAAGAAAAGCTGCTGCGCGCCATCTTCGGTGAAAAAGCCTCCGACGTGAAGGATACCTCGCTGCGTGTGCCGACCGGCACCGTGGGTACCGTGATCGACGTGCAGGTGTTCACCCGTGAAGGGATCGAGCGTGACAAGCGTGCCCAGTCCATCATTGATGCCGAACTGAAGCGCTATCGCCTCGACCTGAACGACCAGCTGCGCATTTTCGAAAACGATGCCTTCAGCCGTATCGAGCGCCTGATCCTGGGCAAGGTCGCCAATGGTGGTCCGAAGCGTCTGGCCAAGGGCACGGCCATCGACAATGAATACCTGGACAGCCTGCCGGTCAAGCACGACTGGTTCGACATCCGCATGGCCGATGAAGACATCGCCAAGCAGCTGGAACTGATCAAGGAAAGCCTGGTACAGAAGCGCGAAGAATTCGATCTCAAGTTCGAAGACAAGAAGCGTAAACTGACCCAGGGCGATGAATTGCCGCCGGGCGTGCAGAAGATGGTCAAGGTTTACCTGGCCGTGAAGCGTCGTCTGCAGGCTGGTGACAAGATGGCCGGTCGTCACGGTAACAAGGGTGTGGTATCTCGCATCCTGCCGATCGAAGACATGCCTTACATGGGCGATGGCCGTCCGGTCGACATCGTGCTGAACCCGCTGGGCGTACCGTCGCGTATGAACATCGGTCAGATTCTGGAAGTGCATCTGGGCTGGGCCGCCAAGGGTATTGGCGAACGCATCGATCGCATGCTCAAGCAGCAGAAGGACGTTGCTGACATCCGCGCCTACCTGGAGCAGCTGTACAACGATACTGGCAAGACCGAAGATCTGGCCGGCCTGTCCGATGCCGAAATCCTCGACCTTGCCGACAACCTGCGCAAAGGCATGCCGTTTGCCACGCCGGTATTCGACGGTGCCAAGGAAACCGAGATCAAGCACATGCTGGATCTGGCCTATCCGAGCGGCGACGAACTCACCGAAAAGATGGGCTTTAACGAGTCCAAGACCCAGATGACCCTGTACGATGGCCGCTCCGGCGAAGCCTTCGACCGCAAGGTCACCGTGGGTGTGATGCACTACCTCAAGCTGCATCACCTGGTTGATGACAAGATGCACGCCCGTTCCACCGGTCCGTACTCCCTGGTTACCCAGCAGCCGCTGGGTGGTAAGGCGCAGTTCGGTGGCCAGCGTTTCGGTGAGATGGAAGTGTGGGCGCTGGAAGCATATGGCGCCGCCTACACTCTGCAGGAAATGCTGACGGTGAAGTCCGACGACGTAACCGGCCGTACCAAAGTTTACGAAAACATCGTCAAGGGCGAACACAAGATTGACGCGGGCATGCCGGAATCCTTCAACGTGTTGGTGAAGGAAATCCGCTCGCTCGGCCTGGATATCGACCTGGAACGTTATTGATTGGGTGAGAAGGCGCGGCATCATGCCGCGCCTCCTGTCCCCTGACTGGAGACGCAATGAAAGCTCTGCTCGACCTCTTTAAGCAAGTTACGCAAGAAGAAGAGTTTGATGCGATTAAAATCGGCATCGCCTCACCCGACAAGATCCGTTCCTGGTCTTATGGTGAAGTCAAGAAGCCGGAAACCATCAACTATCGTACCTTCAAACCGGAACGCGACGGCCTGTTCTGCGCGCGCATTTTCGGACCGGTAAAAGACTACGAATGCCTGTGCGGCAAGTACAAGCGTCTGAAGCACCGCGGCGTGATCTGTGAAAAATGCGGCGTGGAAGTGACCTTGTCCAAGGTGCGCCGCGAGCGCATGGGCCACATCGAACTGGCCAGCCCCACCGCGCACATCTGGTTCCTGAAGAGCCTGCCGTCGCGTCTGGGCATGGTGCTCGACATGACCCTGCGCGACATCGAACGCGTACTGTACTTCGAAGCATTTGTCGTGACCGATCCGGGCATGACCCCGCTGCAATACCGTCAGCTGCTGACCGAAGAAGACTTCCTCGACAAGGAAGACCAGTACGGCGAAGAATTCGTCGCCATGATGGGTGCCGAAGCCGTACGCGAACTGTTGAAGCGTCTGAATCTGGATACCGAGATCGAGACCCTGCGTCGCGAACTGGAAGCCACCAATTCCGACACCAAGATCAAGAAGATCGCCAAGCGTCTGAAAGTTCTGGAAGCCTTCCAGCGCTCCGGCATGAAGCCGGAATGGATGATTCTGGAAGTGCTGCCGGTGCTGCCGCCGGAACTGCGTCCGCTGGTCCCGCTGGACGGTGGCCGTTTCGCCACTTCCGACCTGAACGACCTGTACCGCCGCGTCATCAACCGTAACAACCGTCTGAAGCGCCTGCTGGAACTGCGTGCACCGGACATCATCGTGCGCAACGAAAAGCGCATGCTGCAGGAATCGGTTGACTCGCTGCTGGACAACGGTCGTCGCGGCAAGGCCATGACTGGCGCCAACAAGCGTCCGCTGAAGTCGCTGGCCGACATGATCAAGGGTAAGGGCGGTCGCTTCCGTCAGAACTTGCTGGGTAAGCGTGTCGACTACTCCGGCCGTTCCGTGATTACCGTGGGCCCGACCCTGCGTCTGCATCAGTGCGGCCTGCCGAAAAAGATGGCGCTGGAACTGTTCAAGCCCTTCATCTTCCACAAGCTGGAAGTCATGGGCCTGGCCTCCACCATCAAGGCAGCCAAGAAGCTGGTCGAGCAGGAAGTACCGGAAGTCTGGGACATCCTGGAAGACGTGATCCGCGAACATCCGGTGCTGCTGAACCGTGCACCGACGCTGCACCGTCTGGGTATCCAGGCTTTCGAACCGGTACTGATCGAAGGCAAGGCCATCCAGCTGCACCCGCTGGTCTGCGCGGCATTCAACGCCGACTTTGACGGTGACCAGATGGCCGTTCACGTGCCGCTGTCGCTGGAAGCACAGATGGAAGCCCGCACCCTGATGCTGGCCACCAACAACGTGCTGTCCCCGGCCAACGGCGACCCGATCATCGTGCCGTCGCAGGATATCGTGCTGGGTCTGTACTACATGACCCGCGACAAGGTGAACGGCAAGGGTGAAGGCATGGTATTTGCCGACACCAAGGAAGTGCATCGCGCCTACGAAACCCGTCAGGTCGAGCTGGCCACCCGCATTACCGTTCGTCTGAAAGAATGGGAAAAGGACGAGCAGGGCGAATTCCAGCCGGTGATCAAGCGCTACGACACCACGGTCGGCCGCGCCATCCTGTCGGACATCCTGCCGAAGGGCCTGCCGTTCGAGCACATCAACAAGGCGCTGAAGAAGAAAGAAATCTCCAAGCTGATCAACGTATCGTTCCGCCGTTGCGGCATTCGCGATACCGTGATCTTTGCCGACCAGTTGATGTACACCGGTTTTGCCTACTCCACCCGTGGCGGTATCTCGATTTGCGTGGACGACATGCAGATCCCGGGCAAGAAGGTGGAACTGCTGGGCGAAGCCCAGAAGGAAGTCAAAGAGATCGAAGAGCAGTACCGTCAGGGTCTGGTTACCCAGGGCGAACGCTACAACAAGGTCGTGGACATCTGGGGCCGTACCGGCGACAAGATCGCCAAGGCCATGATGGACGAGCTGTCCAAGCAGAAGGTGCTGGACCGCGACGGCAAGGAAGTCGATCAGGAATCCTTCAACTCCATTTACATGATGGCCGACTCTGGCGCGCGGGGTTCCGCAGCCCAGATCAAGCAGCTGGCCGGTATGCGGGGTCTGATGGCCAAGCCGGACGGTTCCATTATCGAGACGCCGATTACCGCCAACTTCCGTGAAGGTCTGACGGTTCTGCAGTACTTTATTTCCACTCACGGTGCCCGTAAGGGTCTGGCGGATACGGCCTTGAAGACGGCCAACTCCGGTTACCTGACACGTCGTCTGGTTGACGTGACCCAGGACCTGGTGGTGATCGAAGATGATTGCGGCACCAACAACGGCTTCGTGATGAAGGCAGTCCTGCAAGGCGGTGACGTGATCGAAGCCCTGCGTGACCGTATTCTGGGTCGCGTGACCGCGGTTGACGTGGTGGATCCGTCCACTGGCGAAACCGTACTGGAAGCCGGCACCCTGCTGGACGAGCACATGGTTGACGTGATCGACAGCCTGGGTATCGACGAAGTCAAGGTGCGCACCGCCATCACTTGCGACACCCGTTACGGTCTGTGCGCCAAGTGCTACGGTCGTGACCTGGCACGCGGCAAGCGCGTGAACGCCGGTGAAGCGGTTGGTGTGATCGCCGCCCAGTCGATTGGTGAGCCGGGTACCCAGCTGACCATGCGTACCTTCCACATTGGTGGTGCCGCGTCGCGAAATGCCGCAGCCAGCCAGGTAGAAGGCAAGTCGAACGGTACCGTACGCTTCTCCAGCCAGATGCGTTATGTCGCCAACTCCAAGGGCGAGCTGATTGTCATCACCCGTTCCGGTGAAGTGGTGATCCATGATGACATGGGCCGTGAGCGCGAGCGTCACAAAGTACCGTACGGTGCCACCCTGATGGTGACCGACGGTCTGGTGATCAAGGCTGGTGCAGTCCTGGCGACCTGGGACCCGCACACCCGTCCGATCATCACCGAGTACGCAGGCCGCGTGAAGTTCGAGAACGTGGAAGAGGGCAATACCGTTGCCAAGCAGACCGACGAAGTGACCGGTCTGTCCACCCTGGTGGTAATCGATCCGAAGCGTCGTGCCGGTTCGCAGTCCAAGATGCTGCGTCCGCTGGTGAAGCTGCTGGACGAAAACGGTCTGGAAGTGAAGCTGGCTGGTTCGGATGCCTCGGTATCCATCACCTTCCAGGTAGGCGCCATCATTACCGTGCGTGACGGTCAGGAAGTGGGCAAGGGCGAAGTGCTGGCCCGTATCCCGCAAGAATCGTCCAAGACCCGCGACATTACCGGTGGTCTGCCGCGTGTGGCCGAACTGTTCGAAGCCCGTTCGCCGAAGGATGCCGGCATGCTGGCCGAGGTGACCGGTACCGTTTCCTTCGGTAAGGACACCAAGGGCAAGCAGCGCCTGATCATTACCGATCTGGAAGGCAATGGTTACGAGAACCTGATTCCGAAGGACAAGCACGTTCTGGTACATGACGGTCAGGTAGTGAACCGTGGTGAACTGATCGTCGACGGTCCGGTGGATCCGCACGACATCCTGCGTCTGCAGGGTATCGAGGCGCTGGCACGCTACATCGTTCAGGAAGTGCAGGAAGTGTACCGTCTGCAAGGTGTGAAGATTAACGACAAGCACATCGAGGTGATCATTCGCCAGATGCTGCGTCGTGTCATCATCTCCGACAGCGGCGACACCGAATTCATCCAGGGCGAACAGGTAGAACGTGCCGACGTGCTGGAAATGAACGACAAGATGCTGGCAGAAGGCAAGGAACCGGCGCAGTACGAAAACGTGCTGCTGGGTATTACCAAGGCTTCCCTGTCCACCGACTCCTTCATCTCGGCGGCTTCCTTCCAGGAAACCACTCGCGTACTGACCGAAGCCGCTATCATGGGCAAGAAGGATGATCTGCGCGGTCTGAAGGAAAACGTGATCGTGGGTCGTCTGATCCCGGCAGGTACCGGTCTGGCTTACCACCGTACCCGTCGTCGTCAAGGCCTCGGTCTGGACACCTCGCATTCGCAACTGCTGGAAGAACAGCCAGTAGACGAAGTGGAAAACAACAGCTGATTTTGCCAAAAACCAGCTGAGTGTTGAAAAAACGCTGCGCCATCAACGGTTAACGTTGCGGGCGTAGCGTTTTTCATTTGACGGTAAGTGATTGACTAAAATATAATCCTCCGTCCTTCTGGAGACGTGTTGTCTGCAGAATGAATCAACTAGGAACTGATAGTAATGCCAACCATTAACCAACTCGTTCGCAAGGGCCGTACGGTCCTGACCGTGAACAGCAAGGTGCCTGCGCTGGAAGCCTGCCCGCAGAAGCGTGGCGTGTGCACCCGTGTTTACACCACCACCCCGAAAAAGCCGAACTCCGCTCTGCGTAAAGTGTGCAAGGTTCGTCTGACCAACGGCTTCGAAGTGATCTCCTACATCGGTGGTGAAGGCCACAACCTGCAGGAACACTCCGTGGTACTGATCCGTGGCGGTCGTGTAAAAGACTTGCCGGGTGTGCGTTACCACACCGTGCGCGGTTCCCTGGATACCGCCGGTGTTAAGGACCGTAAGCAGTCCCGCTCCAAGTACGGTGCCAAGCGTCCTAAGTAATTGGGATGTACTAGCGGCGGCCTGAGGTCGTCGAGTAAGTGACTGCTTTTAATGGGTGGTCATGAGCCCAAGCTCAACTGAATATTGAAGGAAGTAACATGCCAAGACGCAGAGAAGTCCCCAAGCGCGAGATTCTGCCGGATCCGAAATTCGGTTCCCAAGATCTGTCCAAGTTCATGAACGTCGTGATGATCGATGGCAAGAAAGCTGTTGCAGAACGCATCATCTACGGCGCACTGGCCCAGATCGAAAAGAAAACCGGCAAAAACGCACTGGAAGTGTTCAATAGCGCACTGTCCAATGCCAAACCGGTTGTAGAAGTAAAAAGCCGCCGTGTCGGTGGTGCAAACTATCAAGTTCCTGTTGAAGTTCGTCCGTCCCGCCGTATGGCCCTGGCCATGCGCTGGCTGCGTGATGCTGCGCGCAAGCGTGGCGAAAAGTCCATGGACCTGCGCCTGGCTGGTGAGCTGATCGACGCTGCCGAAGGTCGTGGCGGCGCCATGAAGAAGCGTGACGAAGTGCATCGTATGGCAGAAGCCAACAAGGCCTTCTCTCACTTCCGCTTCTAAGCTCAACCACACAATAAGGTGTAGATCGTGGCTAGAAAGACCCCCATCGAGCGCTACCGTAATATCGGTATCTCCGCTCACATTGACGCCGGCAAGACAACCACTACCGAGCGTATTCTGTTTTACACCGGTGTTAACCACAAGATCGGTGAAGTTCACGATGGCGCCGCCACCATGGACTGGATGGAACAGGAACAGGAGCGTGGTATCACCATCACCTCCGCTGCTACCACTACCTTCTGGAAGGGTATGGGCATGCAGTTCCCGGAACATCGTTTTAACATCATCGATACCCCGGGTCACGTGGACTTTACCATTGAGGTAGAGCGTTCCATGCGTGTACTGGACGGTGCCGTAATGGTTTACTGCGCTGTGGGTGGTGTACAGCCTCAGTCGGAAACCGTATGGCGTCAGGCCAACAAGTACAAGGTTCCGCGTATTGCCTTCGTGAACAAGATGGACCGTCAGGGCGCCAACTTCTTCCGTGCCGTAGAACAGGTGAAAACCCGTCTGCGTGGCAATCCGGTGCCTATCGTTGTACCGATCGGTGCTGAAGATGGCTTCGAAGGCGTGGTTGACCTGCTGAAGATGAAGGCCATCATCTGGGATGAAGCTTCCCAGGGCATGAAGTTCGAATACGGCGAAATTCCGGCCAACCTGGTTTCCGTAGCCGAAGAATGGCGCGAAAAGATGGTTGAGGCCGCCGCCGAAGTCAGCGACGAAATGATGGACAAGTACCTGGGCGGCGAAACGCTGACCGAGGAAGAAATCGTTGCCGGCCTGCGCGAACGTACCCTGCGTTGCGAAATCCAGCCGATGCTGTGTGGTTCCGCCTTCAAGAACAAGGGTGTTCAGCGCATGCTGGACGCCGTGATCGAGCTGCTGCCGTCGCCGACCGAAGTGCCGGCAATCAAGGGCGAAATCGACGGCGTTGAAGCCGAGCGTCACGCTTCTGACGACGAGCCGTTCTCCGCACTGGCATTCAAGCTGATGAACGACCCGTACGTTGGTCAGCTGACCTTCTTCCGTGTTTACTCTGGCGTGGTTCAATCCGGTGATACCGTGATGAACTCCGTGAAGGGCAAGAAGGAGCGTATCGGCCGTATCGTGCAGATGCACGCCAACGACCGTAAGGAAATCGAAGAAGTACGCGCTGGTGACATCGCTGCTGCTATCGGCCTGAAGGAAGTGACCACCGGTGAAACCCTGTGTGCCGTTGATGCGCCGATCGTGCTGGAACGCATGGAGTTCCCGGATCCGGTGATTCACGTTGCCGTTGAGCCGAAGACCAAGGCCGACCAGGAAAAGATGGGCGTTGCCCTGAACCGTCTGGCCAAGGAAGACCCGTCCTTCCGCGTACGTACTGACGAAGAATCCGGCCAAACCATCATTTCCGGTATGGGTGAACTGCACCTGGAAATTCTGGTTGACCGCATGAAGCGTGAGTTCGGCGTTGAAGCCAACGTGGGTGCTCCGCAGGTTGCCTACCGCGAAACCATCACCAAGACTGTTACCGACGTGCAAGGTAAGCATGCCAAGCAGTCCGGTGGTAAGGGTCAGTACGGTGATTGTACGATTACCCTGGAGCCGTCCGGCGAAGGTAATGGCTACAAGTTCATCGACGAGATCAAGGGTGGTGTGATTCCGCGTGAATTCATCCCGTCGGTTGACAAGGGTATCCGCAACTCGCTGAACAACGGTATTCTGGCTGGCTTCCCGGTGGTTGACGTGACCGTACGTCTGACCTTCGGTTCCTACCACGACGTTGACTCCTCGCAGATCGCCTTCGAACTGGCCGGTTCCATCGCCTTCAAGGAAGCCATGCGCCGTGCCGGCCCGTGCATCCTCGAGCCGATGATGGCTGTTGAAGTTGAAACACCGGAAGAGTACATGGGCGACGTAATGGGTGACCTGAACCGTCGTCGCGGCATCGTGCAAGGCATGGACGATGATGGTCTGGGTGGCAAGAAGATCAAGGCCGAAGTACCGCTGGCCGAGATGTTCGGTTACTCCACCGACCTGCGTTCCGCTACCCAGGGTCGTGCTACCTACTCCATGGAGTTCAAGCACTACTCTGAAGCACCGAAGCATGTTGCTGAAGCTGTAATGGCTGCCAAGAAGTAATGCGCGCTGAAGCTGACCGGAACCGGTTTCCGGTCAGCTCTGATCTAATGTTCTTTAATTAAGGATTTTTGCAAAATGGCAAAAGAAAAGTTTGAGCGGACCAAACCGCACGTAAACGTCGGCACCATCGGTCACGTTGACCATGGTAAGACCACCCTGACCGCAGCGATCACCACCATTCTGTCGAAGAAGTTCGGTGGCGAAGCCAAGGACTACTCCCAGATCGACAGCGCGCCGGAAGAAAAGGCTCGTGGTATTACCATTAATACCGCACACGTAGAATACGAAACCGAGTCCCGTCACTACGCTCACG
>NZ_JAELTZ010000067.1:0-15740 GCF_016429115.1 Aquitalea sp. ASV15
ACCTCGTCCACCAACTGCCGCAGCACGGCATGCCGCGCTCCATGCACCGTGTTGTTCAACAGCAGGTTTTCCGCCAGACGGCGCAGCCGCAAGCCTGTGCTGTAGTGACGACCATCGCCATCACGCTGCAACATCCCGGCCCCTTCCAGCTGTTGCAGCATCCGGTGCAGGGTCGGCTTGGGTAGGCCAATCTCGTCCACCAGGCTTTGCAAGGTGAAAAACTGGTCTTTTTGCGCTATCGCCTCCAGCAACGCAAACAAGCGCAGCGTTGGGGTATCTCCATCCAGCCGTGCCGGTTCCGCTTGTAGCGTCGCCGGATTGTTATCCATTGCATTCCCGATCATAGATTAATTTCCATTTACGAAACAAGTTGTATCATTTTTTAGAATAAACAATTGACTAATAGCTGTCATCGCTCTAGATTTTATACAAATACCATTTATTGAAACATTTTATTCTGTTACAGGCTTGGCTGCAGCTCGCAGACACCCGGAATGATCCGCAAGCCATGTCGCACAGACAACAAACCGTCAGGCAGAAAGGAAAGCGCAATGCAAAATACCCCCTAATATGTAAAAACTGGCAACCCTCCTGAGGTAGTCCAACCCGCATTTCGCCACTTGCTGCCGTGTCTTCACATTCACCTTGCATGGCATTGCACATCAAACCGCATCACCCATAAAAATACGAGAGCCCCTGCAACCGTGGCGCATGGCAGCTTCATCCCATGCCATCAGGCTGGAGACATAGGTTCGGAGAAACATGGAGAGACAACAAAATGATGCATAACAATGAGAACAAGCATGGCTTGCAGCCCAGCCTGAAGCCGCGCCACCTGAACATGATCGCTCTTGGCGGCGTGATTGGTGCCGGCCTGTTCGTCGGCAGCGGCGTCGTCATCAAGGCCACCGGCCCCGCCGCCATCCTGTCCTTTCTCATCACGGGCCTGCTCGTGGTTCTGGTCATGCGGATGCTGGGGGAAATGGCAGCCGCCATGCCCGGCTCCGGCTCGTTTTACGATTATGCACGCGCCGCCTGGCAGGACAGGCCGGCACTGGGCCAACTGGCCGGTTTTCTGACTGGCTGGATGTATTGGTATTTCTGGGTCATCGTGGTAGCACTGGAGGCGGTAGCCGGAGCAAACCTGGTGCGGTACTGGCTGCCAGACTGGCCAAGCTGGGCAATCAGCCTGGGCTTGTTGCTCAGTCTGACACTGAGCAATCTGATCTCCGTCAAATCCTTTGGCGAATTCGAATTCTGGTTTTCTTCCATCAAGGTGGGTGCCATCGTGGCTTTCCTGCTACTGGGCAGTCTGTACGTGCTGGGCTTGTGGCCCGGCCATGGCATGCACTTCACCAATCTGACCGCCCATGGCGGCTTTGCTCCTCATGGGCTGATGCCGATACTCAGTGGTGCCGTTGCCGCCACCGGGTTTTATTTTGGCGCCGAAATCATTACCATCGCCGCGGCAGAATCTGCTGAACCACAAAAAGCCATTGCGCGCGCAACTCAGTCTGTCATCACGCGGGTATTGATTTTTTATGTCGGCTCAATCTTGCTGGTTGTCTGCCTGCTGCCCTGGAATTCAAAGGGAATCAGCACGCCCTATGTCAGTGCCCTGGAAATGATGGGCATTCCTGCCGCCGCACAAATCATGAATGCAGTGGTGTTGATTGCTGTCTTGTCTGCACTCAATTCCGGCCTGTACGCAGCTTCGCGCATCATGTTTGCCCTGACCCGGCGCGGAGATGCACCCCAAGGTCTGGCCAGACTCAACCGTCATGGTGTGCCCGTCCGGGCCATCCTGTTTGCCACCTTGTTCGGCTATGCAGCCATCGTCATGTCCTATCTGTCACCGGATACCGTTTTTGCCTTTCTGGTTGACTCGTATGGCACGGTGGCCATCTTTGTCTATCTGCTGATTGCCATCTCTCAGCTGCGACTTCGCCGCCAACTGGAAAAAGATGCACCCGAACGTTTGCGCATACGCATGTGGGCTTTTCCCTACCTGAGCTATCTGGCGATTGCCGGGATGCTTGGCATCCTGGTCGCCATGGCCTTCATCCCTGAGCAACGCAGCCCGCTGCTATTGGGTGTGATCAGTCTGGCCATTCTGCTGGGATGCTACCAGCTGCGCCAACTTTGGCGCCGCGGCAAACCAGACAGCGCCCTCGCTGCCGAACTGGCCGATTAAGCCGCTTACCCTGCATTCGGTATCGACACGCCGCAGTTAGTGCGATGGCGGGAGCCACAGACTTCCGCCATCGCACACCCCATCACCCCACTCCCCATCTCCCTACGCCCCACTCCTCACCGAAAATACAAATAAAGAGATTATTTGTTCCATTTTTTCGTAAACATCGTTGCGCCTGTCTATTATCCGCTCTATAGTTGATTAGTGTTTTCGAGACAAAATGTACCATTTTCAAAATACGAACAATAACTGGAGACCACCAATGGCCAGCACCAACACACTGTCACTCCCACTGCGTCTCACCCAGGCACAGGGGCTGCTGCCCGGCATCATGCTGTGCAGCGTCATCGCCATCACCGCCACCTTTGTGTCGGAACACTATGGCGGCCCCCAGTTTCTTTACGCCCTGTTGATCGGCATTGCTTTCCACTTTCTTGCGGATTCACCCAAGTGCCAGGCCGGTATTGAATTGTCGGCAAAAAAACTGGTCCGTTTTGGCGTGGCCTTGCTGGGTGCCCGTATTGTCGCCAGTGACGTCAGTGATCTGGGGCTGATGGGCGTGGCCGCCTTGATCGGTGCCGTTGCCCTCACCATTGGCTTTGGCTTGCTGATGGCCAGATTGCTTGGCCTGCCACCAATGCTGGGTCTGTTGTCTGGCGGCGGCACCGGCATATGCGGCATTTCGGCCACCCTGGCCATTTCCGCGACACTGCCGTCCAACCGGGAAAATGAACGCTACACCTTGCTGACCGCCATCGGCATTGCCATTTTCTCAACCGCAGCCATGGTGCTGTATCCATTGCTGGTCAAGAAACTGGGTTTGAGCACGGCCGAAGCCGGCTTGTTTCTGGGCGGTTCCATCCATGATGTGGCCCAGGTAGTGGGTGCCGGTCTGATCCTCTCCCCCAAGGTGGGCGATGCCGCCACCCTTGCCAAAATGTTCCGGGTAGCCATGCTGATGCCGGTGGTGGTCATTCTGGCGCTGACGTTTCATGCCAAACACAAGAGCGTGTCCGCCAGCGGCAGTCGCAACCCCGTCATTCCCTTGTTCCTGCTGGCGTTTGCAGCCTTGGCAACCTTGAACAGCCTGGGGCTGCTGCCAGCGCTTATGGTTGAAACCAGCTCCACCCTGTCGCGCTGGTGCCTGGTCATCTCCATTTCGGCACTTGGGGTAAAGACCTCACTGGAAAAACTGGCGGAGCTAGGCTGGAAACCGATCCTGCTGATGAGCAGCGAAGCTGTTTTCATTGCCAGCTATATGTTGCTGATGGTTTACCTGAACCGCCTTGTTAACGCCTAAGCCCCCTGCAAACCGGAGAACCACACGATGAACGCGCCTGCAAAACTGAATGAACAGATGGTGGTCGATACCGCTGCCATCCAGCCCCTGCCCAATTCCCGCAAGGTTTATGTCGAAGGCAGCCGCCCGGATATCCGCGTGCCGATGCGCGAAATCAGCCAGAGCGACACCCCCACCCAGTTTGGTGGCGAGCAGAACCCGCCCATCTATGTCTACGACACCAGCGGCATTTATTCCGACCCGGCGGCCAAGATCGACATCCAGAGCGGCCTGCCTGCCTTGCGCGCGGCCTGGATTGCCGAGCGTGGCGACACCGAGCAGCTGGCCGGCCTGTCCAGTGAATACGGTCGTGCCCGCGAGGCCGACAGCAAGCTGGACGACCTGCGCTTCAACCTGACACGCAAGCCGCGCCGCGCTCTGCCGGGCAAGAATGTCAGCCAGATGCACTATGCGCGCCAGGGCATCATCACCCCGGAAATGGAATACGTCGCCATCCGCGAAAGCCTGAACCGCAAGGCCTATATCGAGAGCCTGCAAGCGGCGGGTGGCAAGAATGCCAAGCTGCTGGAGCTGATGACCCGCCAGCACGCCGGCCACAGCTATGGCGCGGCACTGCCGGAGGACATCACCCCGGAATTCGTGCGTCAGGAAGTAGCCGCTGGCCGCGCCATCATTCCCAACAACATCAACCACCCGGAATCCGAACCGATGATCATCGGCCGCAACTTCCTGGTGAAGATCAACGGCAATATCGGCAATAGCGCGGTAACGTCGTCGATTTCCGAGGAAGTGGACAAGATGACCTGGGGCATCCGCTGGGGTGCCGACACCATCATGGACTTGTCCACCGGCAAGAACATCCATGAAACCCGCGAGTGGATTCTGCGCAACTCGCCGGTACCCATCGGCACCGTGCCCATCTACCAGGCGCTGGAAAAGGTGAATGGCAAGGCCGAGGACCTGACCTGGGAAATCTTCAAGGACACGCTGATCGAGCAGGCCGAGCAGGGCGTGGATTACTTCACCATTCACGCTGGTGTGCTGCTGCGCTATGTGCCGCTGACCGCCAATCGCATGACTGGCATCGTGTCGCGTGGTGGTTCCATCATGGCCAAGTGGTGTCTGGCCCATCATCAGGAAAACTTCCTGTACACGCATTTCGAAGAGATTTGCGAAATCATGAAGGCTTATGACGTGGCCTTCAGCCTGGGTGACGGCCTGCGTCCGGGCAGCGTGTGGGATGCCAATGACGCCGCGCAACTGGGCGAACTGAAAACCCTGGGCGAGCTGACGCAGCTGGCCTGGAAACACGATGTGCAGGTGATGATCGAAGGCCCCGGCCATGTGCCGATGCAATTGATCAAGGAAAACATGGACAAGGAACTGGAGTGGTGCCACGAAGCGCCGTTCTACACCCTGGGCCCGCTCACCACCGACATCGCACCGGGCTACGACCACATCACCTCGGCCATCGGTGCGGCGCAGATCGGCTGGTATGGCACGGCCATGCTGTGCTACGTCACCCAGAAGGAGCACCTGGGCCTGCCCAACAAGGATGACGTCAAGGAAGGCATCATCACCTACAAGCTGGCTGCCCATGCGGCGGACCTGGCCAAGGGCCACCCCGGTGCGCAGATCCGCGACAACGCCTTGTCCAAGGCGCGTTTCGAATTCCGCTGGGAAGACCAGTTCAATCTGGGCCTGGACCCGGACAAGGCGCGCAGCTTCCACGACGAAACCCTGCCCAAGGACAGTGCCAAGGTGGCGCACTTCTGTTCCATGTGCGGCCCGCATTTCTGTTCGATGAAGATTACCCAGGACGTGCGCGAATTCGCCGCCCAGCAGGGCATCAGCGATGAGGCCGCGCTGCAGAAGGGCATGGAAGTGAAGTCGGTGGAGTTTGTGAAGGGCGGAGCCAAGCTGTACGACAAGATCTGACCACGTCCGGCCACCTGCTACTACGGAAGACACTATATGCACACCATTCACGTCAATGGCGCCGCCACCACGCTGGATAAACCGATGACGGTTACCCAACTGCTGGAGCAACTGGAACTGCAGGGACGCCGGGTCGCCATCGAGCGCAATGGCTTCATTCTGACGCGCAGCCGATATGGCGAGACAGTGCTCGACCATGGCGACCATCTGGAAATCATCATTGCCGTTGGTGGCGGCTAATGCCGCCTCCTCTGCATCACCTTACTTTCAGGAGCACAACATGCATGATCCACTCATTATTGCCGGCAAGTCCTATCAATCACGTCTGCTGGTGGGTACAGGAAAATACCGTGATTTCCAGCAAACCCTGGATGCCGTTGAGGCCGCCGGTGCAGAAATCATTACGGTTGCCATACGTCGCACCAATATCGGCCAGCATGCGGGTGAACCCAGCTTGCTGGAGGTATTGCCACCTTCGCGCTTTACCCTGTTGCCGAATACCGCTGGCTGTTACAGCGCAGACGAAGCGGTACGCACCCTGCGCCTGGCACGGGAGCTGCTGGACGGCCATTCCCTGGTCAAACTGGAGGTATTGGGCAATCCGGACAATCTGTATCCCAATATGCCGGAAACCCTGAAGGCCGCTGAAATACTGATTCATGACGGCTTTGACGTCATGGTGTATTGCTCGGACGATCCGATTCAGGCCAAACGTCTGGAAGACATGGGCTGTGTAGCCATCATGCCACTGGCCTCCATCATCGGCTCCGGAATGGGCATTCTCAATCCGTGGAATTTGCGCCTGATCATCGAACAGGCCAAAGTACCGGTTCTGGTGGATGCCGGTGTCGGTACCGCCTCGGATGCAACCATTGCGCTGGAACTGGGATGCGATGCGGTACTGATGAACTCCGCCATTGCCCACGCTGGCGATCCCGTCCTGATGGCCTCAGCCATGAAGCATGGTGTTCAGGCAGGCCGCCAGGCCTACCTGGCTGGCCGCATGCCCCGCAAGCTGTACAGCGCAGAAGCCAGCTCACCCAGCCAGGGCATGATAGGCAGCTGATGTATGGAATCCATCGTGCACTCCGCTTTGCAAGGCCTGTATGCCATCACACCTGACACCCGCGACAGCGCTTGGCTGCTGCCACGGGTGGAGGCGGTATTACAGGGCGGTGCCAGCCTGGTCCAGTACCGCAGCAAATCGCCGGACGCGGCATTGAGGCTGCAACAGGCAGGAGCCATCCAGCAATTGTGTCGCCGACATGCCGCCTTGTTCATCATTAATGATGATCTGGCCCTGGCAAGCCACCTGGGCGCGGATGGCATTCATCTTGGCCGCCATGACGCGGAACTGCAGCAGGCCCGCCACCATCTGGGCAAAACGGCAATCATTGGCGCCAGCTGCTACAACCAATATGCACTGGCCCATCAAGCGGCCCGCGCCGGGGCCAACTATCTGGCGTTGGGGGCACTGTTTACATCCCGCAGCAAACCAGATGTCGTACACGCCACTCCCGCCTTGGTGACCGGACGACCCGCTCTGGGTCTCCCCTACGCTATCATCGGTGGCATTGATGCTGACAATGCCGCGCAGGCCTGGGCCTGTGGCACGGAAATGCTGGCGGTGATTGGCGGCCTGTTCATGGCGACCGATCCCGGTGCTGCCGCACGTGCCATCCTGGCGGCTCGCCGACCTCAAGCACAAGCACCGCATGGTATTTGACAAGGCAGCACGGGCCGGACAGATTAGACCACCCACTTCATGGCATGGAAGGACGCAAAGCAATCATGAGCATCAAGCTGACCGGCAGCATGTGGCACCAACTCTTCCAGCAGCACGCCGGCAGCGCCATGAGTCTGCAAGGGAAAATCCGGCAAATGCTGGTTTCGGCCATTCTGGATGGCCAATTGCCGGTGGGCATCCCCCTGCCATCCAGCCGCGAGCTGTCGGTGCAACTGGCAGTCGCCCGTAATACCGTGGTACTGGCCTATCAGCAGCTGGTGGACGAAGGCTATCTGGTATCGCGGGAGCGCAGCGGCTACTTTATCAATGCGGACATCCTTGCCGGTGGTCAGAAAAAACAGATACCGGGGCCCGAAACCCAGGCCAGCGGTGGCCCCGACTGGGAAAGGCGCTTCACCTTCCGCCCCAGCTTGCAGCGCAATATCGTCAAACGCGACAACTGGCAAGATTATCCTTACCCCTTTATCTACGGCCAGTACGATCCGGTACTGTTTCCAACAGCCAGTTGGCGTGAGTCCTGTCTCAAGGCCCTGAGTGTGCTGGATATCCACGAGTGGGCCCAGGACATGATCTTGCGGGATGACGAATCGCTGGTACAGCAGATACGCAGCCGGGTATTACCCCGCCGCGGGGTATGGGCCTCGGCCGATGAAATCGTCATCACCGTCGGAGCCCAGCAGGCCCTGTATCTGCTGGCAGACCTGCTGATGGGGTCTGATACCCCGGTGGGTATAGAGAATCCCGGCTATCCGGATGCACGCAATATTTTTGGCAGCCGTACCCGGCACCTGCTCCCATTACCTGTCGATCACGATGGGCTGTTACCCGACAACCACCTGCTCAAGCAATGCGATTACGTCTACCTCACGCCCGGCCATCAATGCCCGACCACGGTAACCATGCCGCTGAACCGCCGCCAGGCACTTTTGCAAAAGGCCGAAGAGTCGGACTTCATCCTGATTGAGGATGATTACGAAAGCGAAAGCCGCTTTCAGGGCGACCTTACCCCGACGCTGAAAAGCCTGGATCGTCATCACCGGGTCATTTACGTTGGCAGCCTGTCGAAAAACCTGGCACCGGGTTTGCGCATTGGCTACATCGTCGGCCCCGCACCGTTGATTGCCGAACTGCGCGGCGTCAGGCGCCTGATGTTGCGCCATCCTTCAGCCTATATCCAGCGGGCGTTTTCACTGTTTCTCTCTTTGGGACACTACGATGCCCACCAGCGACGGCTTTCTGCTGCCTATCGGGAACGTGCCAAGGTGCTGGGCGACGCGCTGGCCCGCTATCTGCCTGACTTGCATCCCGTGCCGATTTCCGGCGGTGCTTCCTGCTGGCTGCGGGGCCCTGACTGGCTGGATGTCGAAACACTCTGTCGCCGCGCCGAAGAGAAAGGCGTGCTGATCGAACCGGGCAACGTGTTTTTCATGCAAGACACCATGCAGCACAACCATTTCCGGCTGGGATTTTCGTCGATTCCCATTGAAAAAATCGAGCCTGGCATCCGCCTGTTGGCCGAGGCCATGCACGAATTGCGCCCCTCCGGCATTCCCTAGCCCCTCGTCGGTCAACTGGCACCATTCTCCCCCTTACCCGCCTTGCCAGCGGGGAGCGGCCCGCGGCCGTCCTTTCCTCGTGCTTTGCCGGTGTGATCTGGCATTGCGCTGGTTTCCCCCTGTTTTTCCTGGCTCCATCTGGCTCCAACGAATTAGCCGAACTGGTTCTACTGCGCAGCACGGCGGCTCACTACTCTGAGCTTGTCAACGCCAGCGCTCCGCCGCGGCACCAGCACACTTTCACTGACCGGAAACAACCCGTCCATGCACAACAGGAGAACACCATGAGCCAGAACACCGTGACCATCGCCTTCTTGCAAGCCTTCAGCGAAGCATGGAATCGCCATGATATCGAAGCATTGATGAGCTTCATGACCGATGACTGCCAGTTCCACGCCACGGCAGGCCCCGATCTGCTGGGCCGCAGCTTTAAAGGCCGCGAAGCCGTACGCCAGGGGTTTGAGCTGGCCTGGCAGAACTTTCCCGATGCTGCCTGGCTGGATGGACGTCACTTCATCAGCGGCGAGCATGGCATCAGCGAATCCACCTTCACCGGCACCAAGGCAGACGGCACGCGTGTGGAAGCCCGCATGGTCGATGTCTTCACCTTCCGTGATGGCAAGATCGCCATCAAGAATGCCTACCGCAAAGACCGTCCGCCGCTGCCGGCTGGCCAGCGCTGAGCCCTGACTCCCCACCATATTGCAGGAGTTCAGCATGCAAACGACGGAACAACGCCCACGGACCGCCACGCGCGGCACGGCACCCAGCGCCAGCTATGATCCGGCTTACGACCCGCTGGTAGCTCCCAATCCGGGTACCGGTCGCGCCTACGCCCCCAGCTACTGGATAGGGACAGCCGGCGATCCACCGGCCGATGACGGCCCCATCCAGCATGATATCGATGTTGACGTCGCCATCATTGGCTCGGGTTTCACCGGTTTGAGTTGTGCCATCTTCCTGGCACAGGAACACGGCATCAAGGCCACGGTACTGGAAGCCAACCAGGTCAGCTGGGGCTGTAGTACCCGCAATGGCGGTCAGGCTCAATGCGCCTCCGGCCGGTTAAAGCGCTCGCAGTGGATCAGCCGTTACGGTCTGGACACCGCATTGCGACTGCATGAAGAAGTTTGTCAAGGCATGGACACCTTCAAGCAGTTGATCGCCGATATCGACTGCGATGCACAGCCCGGCGGCCATCTTTACATCGCCCATCGACCCAAGGCCATGCCCGCGCTGGAGAAAGAAGCCAAGCTGTTACGCGAGGTATTCAACTACGACGCCCGCATGATGGATACCGCTACTGTCCAGCGCGAATGGGTGGGTGACCAGGAAGCTGCCGGTGCCATGCATGAGCCAGAAGGTATTGGCATCCATGCCGGAAAGCTGGCATTCGGCTATCTGAAAAAGGCGCGCGCCCTGGGTGCGAAAGTCCATCCATCCAGTCCGGTTCTGGGCTGGGAAACCCGCCAAGGCGTGCATTATCTGCGCACACCTGGCGGCGTGGTCCGCGCCCGCGCTGTCGGCATTGCGACCGGCGGCTACACATCACAAGGCCTGCACCCGCAATTGAAAAACCGGCTGCTACCCGTCCTTTCCAACTCGATTGTCACCCGACCACTAAGCCAGGCGGAAATTGAAGCCTGCAATTTCCGTACGACGCAGGTCATTACTGACACCCGTATTTTGCGCCACTACTACCGGCTGATGCCGGATGGCCGGGTACAGATCGGCAGCCGCAGCGCCATTACCGGCAAGGATGCTCCGCAAGAGCAATACAAGCAGTTTCTTATCCGCGACCTGCATCGTAAATTTCCGGCGCTAACAGGAATCCAGATTGATTACTCCTGGTGGGGCTGGGTTGATGTCAGTCACGACATGATGCCGCGCATCTATCAGCCCGATCCGCAGCAAAGCCTGTATTACGCCCTCGGTTATGGTGGCAATGGCGTGATGTATTCCGCGCAGGCCGGGCGGCGCCTGGCTGCCAGCATCGCCGGTAAAGCCATGCCCGACCTGCCCATTTTTCGCTCCAGCCTGCCGTTTCCCAATGTACGGGAAATGGTGGAGTCAGAGCTGTTCGCGCCCTTCCGCCGCTTTGGCCAGCGTTGGCTGTACCGCTGGTACCAGCTGAAGGATGAAGTGCTGTAAGCCGCCAAGCACCACAGCCGCTTCGTTTCAGCGAAGCGGATCCGCCAAACCAAGCAAAGGGAGCATTTCGCCAGTTCATTGTCAGTAGCTTGCAGCACACGCCTTAAAGCCGGACCTGTACCCCGCATCACCTTGCATTCCATAAGACAGACAAAGCCTGAAACAAACTTGTTTCACCACATGGAGAAGGAAATGAACAGAGCACGCAGCGTCAAACAGCTTTTCAAGATGTCGGTCGTCATGCTGGCCATCGGTGCCAGCAATATCGTCATGGCCGCACAGAAGGAAGTAACCATTGCCTATCAGCAGATTGCCGGCCCCTTGCTGACCGTCATTGCCGACGGCTCGGCAGAAAAAGCCACCGGCTACAAAATCAACTGGCGTCAGTTCGAATCCGGTGCCAAGGTCAGTACCGCAATGGCTTCCGGAGATGTGCAGATCGGTGTCATCGGCTCCAGTCCTCTGGCTGCTGCCGTCAGCCGTGGCCTGCCTCTGCAGTTGTTCTGGGTACTGGATGACATCAACGAAGCCGAAGCAATGGTGGTACGCAACGGCTCAGGCATCAACAAGCCTGCTGATCTGAAAGGCAAGAAAATCGGCGTGCCTTTTGTTTCCACTACCCACTTCCACACCATGTTTGCACTGGAACTGTGGGGTATCAAACCCAGTGAAGTCACCATTCTCAACATGCAGCCGAACCAGATTGCGGCCGCATGGATGCGCGGCGACATCGACGCGGCCTATGTATGGGACCCGGCACTAGCCCGTATCAAGCAGAACGGCAAGGTGCTGGTTACCTCCGGCGAATTGTCACGCAAGGGCAAGGCTACATTTGACGGGATTGCCGCAAACCGCACCTGGGCCGACGAAAATCCGGCATTCATGACGACGCTGACCAAACTGATTGCCAATGCAGACAATGCCTATCGCAGCAACCAGCAAGCCTGGGGAGAAAACTCGACTCAAGCCAAGACCATGGCCCGGATGTTGGGTGGCAGTAGCAAGGATGCTGCGGACGCAATGAAACTGTACGCCTACCCCACCCTGAACCAGCAGATATCAGCCGCCTGGCTGGGCGGAGCTCAGGAAGGCGGCGCAGCCAAGGCACTGCGGGCAACCTCGGAATTCCTCAAGGAACAGAAACGTATCGACAGCCTGGCCCCTGACTACAGCCAGTTTGTCACCGCCAAATACGCCGAAGCAGCACTCAAATCAAAATAATAAGCGCCCCCACATGCCGCCCGGCAGAGGGGGAGCATTCGTCCAAGAGGAGAACAACCATCATGCAAGAGCTGAATGTCAGCAATGTCAGCGTACGCTATCCGGGCCGCACCCCAGGCGAGCAGGTACATGCGCTGGACAATATCAATCTATCCATCAAGAGCGGTGACTTTGTCGTGGCTCTGGGCGCATCGGGCTGCGGAAAAACAACCCTGCTCAGTTTGATGGCCGGTTTCATTTCACCATCAGAAGGCAACATCACACTGGGTGGAAACCAGGTGGCGGGGCCGGGATCGGACCGTGGGGTAGTGTTCCAGAAACACGCCCTGCTCCCCTGGCTCAGCGTCATGGAAAACACAGAGTTCGGCCTGAAACTGCAAGGCGTGGCCAAGGACAAGCGGAGGGCGCTTGCTGCACGCAATCTGGCACTTGTGGGGCTACAGGACTTTCACAATCACATGATTTACCAGCTATCCGGCGGCATGCAGCAACGGGTTGGCATTGCGCGGGCACTTACCTGCAATCCAGCCATGCTGCTAATGGACGAACCAATGGCTGCACTGGATGCATTGACCCGGGAAACGATCCAGGAATTGCTGCTGGATGTGTGGCAGGAAACCCAGAAAATGTTCTTCTTTATCACCCATAGCGTGGAGGAAGCATTATTCCTGGCTAGTCGCCTGATCGTGATGTCTCCGCGTCCGGGTCGTATCACCCATACTTATGAACTGGATTTCAACCGTCGCTTTCTAGAGTGCCGCGATGCACGCAGCATCAAGTCCAGCCCGGACTTTATCAAGATGCGAGAAACCGTTCTTGGCATTATTTACGGCGATGAACGCGCCGCCGAAGCAAAAGAGGCCGCCCATGTCTAAAGCCAATGCATCCCGCACCCCGTCTGCTCATAGCCAGCGAGGTGCTGTCAACATCAGCAGCCACCCCGGCAAACTGCCCTCCAGCAACAAGCCGCGCCTGCAATTGTTCCGCAAACGATCCGTGCGCCCAGGAGAGATGTTCGGTGCCCCGGGCCAGGGCAGCAGTGCCGTCATTGCCTGCACAACCGTGACAGTGCTGATGGCGCTCTGGGTACTGGTGACAGCTAGTGGCTGGGTTTCGCCGCTATTTCTCCCCTCCCCGATGGCCGTTTTCGACAAGTTCATCCTGGTATCCACCCAGGGCTTTGCCAACGCCACACTGCTGGAACATACCGAAACCAGCCTGTACCGGGTATTCGGAGCCTTTTCCCTTGCATGTCTGACCGCCATTCCCATCGGTGTGCTGATGGGCGTTAGCCGGGTGGCACGCGGCATCTTTGATCCGCCCATCGAGTTTTACCGCCCGCTGCCACCACTGGCCTACCTGCCAATGGTGATCATTTGGTTCGGTATTGGCGAGTTCTCCAAGGTTTACTTGATTTTTCTCGCCATTTTCGCCCCCATGGCCATTTCTGCCCGCTCCGGTGTACGTTCCGTTTCCATCGAGCAGATTCATGCAGCCTATTCCATGGGTGCCAGCCGCATTCAGGTCATTTTCCACGTGATCCTCAAATCGGCCTTGCCTGAAATCTTCACCGGTATGCGTATCGGCATCGGGGTGGGCTGGACAACCCTGGTGGCCGGGGAAATGGTTGCCTCTACTCGCGGTCTGGGCTTCATGGTACTTAATGCCGCCGAATTTCTGGCCAGTGATGTAGTGGTCATGGGTGTCATTGTCATTGGCCTGTTTGCCTTCACCTTCGACATGCTGATGCGCTATCTGGAGCGCATCATGGTGCCGTGGAAAGGAAAAGTCTAAGCACCGATCAGCCACCTCGTTAACAAGGCTCTTGCAGATACAAACAAGAGCCTTGTTTTAATTGTCAATAACCAATGACTAATTTATAATTTTATTTAAGACTAATTCTTATGTCCGCGCAGGCCAAAAACAAGCCAGAGGAACCACCCCGCAATGCGGGGTGGTTGGAGAATGAGTGAATACAGAGCAACGTATCCACCCGGGTTTACCTTCATCAATATGCCTGTTTTGCTCGCTGACCGGCCAAGGTCAACTTTCATCCCGCTCACTGCCAGGCGAGCAGGATGGCACATCGCTACAACGGGCTGCCAAGCCCAACCACACACTTCGCAAAACGCTCCAACCTTTCGGAACACGGTGCCGCCGTGCCGCTGCGATGCAGCTCCCTATACGCTTCGGTCGTATCGCGTATAAGTCAAACCCTACTCAGTCAGTCTCCCTCTCTCTTTGCTTTGCCTGTGCGGTGCCACCCGACACAGCACAAAGAGAGGCTCCCACGTTAGTAACCAGCTACTGCGCAACGCAGCGCCACTGTCTCCACATTCCCTTAGTCTTTCGACTCCCCGCAGGTTTCCCTGGCCCGATGTTCATAGCGGCTCAGGTACTCAGTTCATGCTTCATCGACTACGAACCACGGCTCAATGCCTATGGCTCTACGTTGCTCCGCACAGCACCCTCGTGGGTGCCGTTACAGGTTTGAGCTATGCATCGACCCTTAATTTCTCAAGGTGCCAGCTGCGCCAGGTTTCCCCTTGCAGCCCTCGTATGTCGCCATACGCTCAGAAGTCATCCTGTGCGGTACAGGTTACGCCCTTCCGGTACGTCCCCCGAGTCGGCCTTGCACCGACTTTCACATAGTTACAGGTCGACAAGCCATTTCCTGCCTGCCGCCGTTTCCGTGTCGCCCAACCTCATACAACTCCACCGGTTGCATGGATCGGGTCGAAGAAGGGAGTTTCACCCTCCAGCTCCCATCGCAGCCGCACCAGCCCTATTAGAGGCATGCAGCTACAGCGTTTGCTCGATTCCAGACTGGCGATCTGGAGTCTTCCGGGGTGGCGCCCCGGCATGTCCTTTCGGACGTGTGTGTTTGCAGTTGGCAGCCTGCTCAGTACGCCCTCCTCGCCTGAAGGCGCACAGAGCAAGCTGCCGTGCGTGCAAATCACCTCGGTTTTCACCGAGTCCATTTCCTGCATTTTTGAATGTTCTGAAGCCGTATAGCGAAAAGCGCTGAAAATCTTGGAACATCATTACGTGCCAGTCGTAGCTACCGAATCACATTGCACCGATATACGTTTTCTTCGCTATACAGCGCATCAACAACTGAATGAGAAAACCTGTATGTCTGCTTCAACACCGATTGCGCGCAGTAAAACCGCAGCCCTGGCCCGCATCCTCGATAACGTCCCCAAGGGCTATCACCGCTATACCTGCGGCACCGTGGCAGCACGGAAAGCCGAGGCCCTGGCGCAGAAATTTCATACCTTATATGGCATAGGCTGCTCGCCAGCCCAGCGACTCATCCGAAAAGGTAAAGGGCTGGCCAATGTGGTGTTGGTCATGCACTGGCCGGTGGATGCAGAAAAAGTGGAGTGGCTACTGCTGGCCACGGATGGCAAAGGGCTGGAAACGGAAACCTTGCGGGATGTAGGCGATAAACAACGCTTGAAATGGCTTGGCTATGAATTGGCGCGTCACACCAACCGGGCGAAAGTGATGTGGACGTGGCGACGGACAAACTGTCTCTTATACACATCTCCGAGCCCACGAGACATTAACAAAAATGGGGGGGGGGGGGGGGGGGGGGGGGGGGGGGGGGGGGGGGGGGGGGGGGGGGGG
>NZ_JAELTZ010000068.1:0-15230 GCF_016429115.1 Aquitalea sp. ASV15
GCGCAGCTCCAAAGCAGCTGTGGCTGATAGCCGCTGGCGTCGTCGTGCAACTCGGCATGAAGGCGCTGGCCGGGAAACGCCAGTGCCGTGGCCAGTAACAGCAGCGCCATGCTGCCCAGTGCCAGCGGGGCCATCTGCCAGGTAAACGCAGTAAAGGACAGGCCGGACAGCTGCCACAGCAAGATGTTTTGCGGATTGCCAATCGGGGTGAGCAGCGAACCGGCATTCACCGCCAGCGCCTCGAAAATCACCAGCCGGCCAATGGGCAGCCCGGCCATGCCACGCAGGCCGAGGGTGAGCGGCACCACGATGAACAGCGCCACATCATTGGTGAGCACGGTGGACAGCAGGGCGGACATGGCCACCAGAAACAGCGCCAGCATCCGTTGGTTTGGCAGGCGGTTGATGATCAGCCGGCCCAGGTGGCCCAGATAGCCGCTGGACTCCACGCCCTTGGTCAGCAGCAGCAAGCCAGACAGGGTGGTGAGGGTGGGCCAGTCTATCCAGTGGATGAACTGACTGCTGGCCGCCGGCTGCGGCAGCCACAACAGCAACATCAGTAACAGCAGCACATGCAAGAGCCGGTCGCGCAGGAAGGGGCGCAACAGGGCAGGGAACAGCGGGCGGGGAAGGAAGGCAGACATGGCGGCAGCTTACGGGAAGGCTGCCGCCAGCAGCAAGGCGGCTGGGGCGAAACCGGTTCAGTCCTGTGCGCGCAGGTCGTCGCGCTTGATGGCCATGCCCATGGCAACAATCCAGGGAATCAGCAGCCAGCCGCCCAGGATATTGAGCAGGGCAATGGTTTTCAGTCGCGGGCTTTTCACCAGCCAGGCGGTAATGGTGGGAATCAGGTAGGCCGGCAGCATCACCAGCACATCGCCCAGCCACATGGCGGCGGTGACAAAATCCGGCTGGTTGGTGAAGGTGCCATACAGCCACAGCAGGAAGGCCAGAGCCAGCACGATGGCGCACAGGCCCTTGAGCAGATCGACAGTTTTCATGGCAGACAGGGTTGGTTCGGACAAGCGGCAAGAGTAATCACGGGCCGGGTGGTTTGGCAAACCGGCCGGTCAAATGTGCTGCAGAAAACCGTTCAGCTGGCGGTCAGCAGTTGTTCGACCCGCTGGCGCAGTGCGGGCAGGACCTCGGCGGCAAACCAGGGATTGCGCTGCAGCCAGGGATTATTGCGCGGGCTGGGGTGGGGCAGCGGCAAGATATGTGGCCAGCCGGCCTGCCAGTTGCGCACCGCTGTGGTGATATTGCCGGCATCCGGCAGATGCCAGGCCAGCGCATGCTGACCCAGTACCAGGGTCAGCTGCAGCGCGGGCAGCTGCTGCAGCAAGGGAACACGCCAGTGGGCGGCGCATTCCGGCCGCGGCGGCAGGTCGCCATGGGGGCCTGTGCCGGGATAGCAGAAACCCATGGGCAGAATGGCCACCAGCGTCGGGTCGTAAAACTGCGCCGCATCCAGGCCCAGCCAGTCGCGCAGGCGGGCGCCGCTGGCATCGTCAAACGGCAGGCCCGAGGCATGTACCTTGCGACCGGGCGCCTGCCCGGCAATCAGCAGGCGGGCTGCCGGGTGCAGCTGCAGCACCGGGCGCGGGCCCAGGGGCAGCTGTGCCGCGCACAGCTGGCAATGGCGCACCTGATCAAGCAGGGTGATGTAGTCGGACATGTGGCTTGGCCGGTGAAGCAGTGCTGCTGTTTATGCGCCGCTGTGCGGTTACTGGCAAGTGGTTTTGCTTGCCGCACTGCCGTTCAGTGCGGGCGGCGTCCGCCCAGCTGGCTGATCAGCACGCTGGCCACGATCAGCGCCGCGCCGCTGATGGCCATGATGCCCAGTTGTTCGCCGGCCAGCGCACCCACCAGCCCGGCCCACACCGGCTCCATGGCATAGATGATGGTGGCGCGGGTGGCGGGGACGGTTTTCTGCGCCCAGTTCATGGCAATCTGGATGACGGCGGTGGCCAGCCCCATGCCCAGCAGGCTCAGCAGCAGGCCAGGCTGTGGCTGCGGGGCGGCTTCACCGCTGATCAGCCAGCCGCAGCCGGATAACAGGGCCACGGTCAGTAGCTGCACCACCGCCACCCGGCGCGGATGGCACTGGCCGGCAAAGCGTCCGACCAGGCTGATTTCCAGTGCGATCATGGCCGCGCCGGCCACGGTCAGCCATTCACCCGCACCGAAGCTGAAGTGCAGGCCACGCGGATCGGACAGCAGCACCAGCCCGGCGAAGGCGACGAGAATGCCCAGCCAGGCCGCCAACCTGGGGCGGTGGCGAAACAGCAGCAGCTGGAATAAGGGTACCAGAGGCACATACAGGCCGGTGAGAAAGGCCGACTTGCTGCTGGGAATCAGCTGCAGGCCGAGAGTCTGCAGGCTGTAGCTGCCAAACAGCACACTGCCCACCAGCAGGCCGGTCAATAGCTCGGTGCGGCGGATGCCGGCCAGCTCGCGCCAGCACAGCAGCATGGCAATCAGCCCGGCCACGGCAAAACGCAGGCCGACAAAGCCGAAGGGGCCGGCCCATTGCAGGGCGTGTTGTACCACCAGAAAGGTGAAGCCCCAGATCATGGTGACCACGATCAGCACCATGTCGGGCAGGTGGGAGTGGCGCGGTGGCAGGCTGGCGCTGGCGGTCAGGGTGGTCATGATGGCGGGTCGCAGATTGCTGGTGACTAGGTAAGTGCAATATAATGCACTTATTATCATCTGTGCAATATATTGCCCAATGCCATGAGCAACGGTTCGCTGGAAGTGATGCAGAATGTGTCGGCCAATCTGCGCCAGGCGCGGCAGCAGCAGGGCTACAGCCAGGAAAGGCTGGCCGAGCGCGCCGGCATCAGCCGCCGCATGCTGGTGAATATCGAGGCCGGGGAAAGCAATGCCAGCATTGCCACCGTCGACAAGCTGGCCTCGGCGCTGGGGCTGAGTTTTGCCGAGGTGGTGCGGCCGCCGCCGCTGGCGGACAAGGTGCCGGGCTTGCCCCTGCGCATCTGGCAGGGCGAGCGGGCGGACAGTCATGCCAGCCTGCTGGAGTCGGTGACCAAGCCGGGGGTGACGCTGGAGCTGTGGCGCTGGCAGCTGGCGGCTGGTGACAGCTACTACGCCGAGGCCGATGCCCCCGGTTGCCACGAAGTACTGTATGTGCTGGAAGGCAGCCTGCAAGTACAACTGGCGCAGCAAAGCCATACCCTGCAAGCCGGGGAGACACTGACCTTTGCCTCAGACCAGGTGTACAGCTATCACAACCGCGACGCAGTGGCTTGCGCCTTTACCAAGAACATCCTGATGTATCCGCACGGCGCGCTGGCGGCGGAATAACAAAAAACGGCCCCGCAGGGCCGTTTCATCATGGTGCTGTCGGTGCTGACAGGTCTTACTTGGTGATGGACTTGCCGTAGGCTTCGGCAGCGCTGCGCATTTTCGGCAGCAGGTTTTTTTCGGCCGAGCCCAGCATGCTCTTCATGATGCCGTCGATCACCACCGGCTGTTGTTTCATCAGCTTCTGGCCGGCCGGTGTCTTGTAGAAGGCCACGATCTGCTGCATTTCGGCGGCAGAGAACTGGGCGCTGTAATTCTTGACCACTTCCTGTTCAAACTGCTTTTTCACTGCGGGCGAGTTGAAATAATCGGCAGCGCTCTTGTGCACGCCATCCGCGTAGCCCTTGAAGCCGTCCTGGGCCTTTTTCTGCTGTTCCGGCGTCAGGTTGATCTTGTTCTTGACGAAATATTCCTGCAGCAGCGGGGCGGCCGAACCGGTGGTGCGGTTGGCCAGGTCGTTCGGCATATTGTTCAGGCCGATCACCTGGGCCAGTTCCTTGGCGGCGGCATCCTGTGCGGCGTCAGCATGGGCCAGCATGGGCAGGGTCAGCGCAATGGCGGCAATGGCGGTCTTGATCGGGCTAGCAGCAAACATGAGACATCCTTTTCGGCATGGGCATCAGATACACAAGGCTGGCAGTGTGACACCGCCAGCCTGCGTGGTCAAAGCAGCTTTGATGACCTGCCGGTGGGGACAGTTCCCCAGTGGTGCGGCGCGCTGACTCAGGCGGCGGCCTGGCGCTGGGCGCGGGCGCGTTCCAGCAAGGGCGGCAGCAAGGCCAGTCCTTCTTCCCATTGCTGATGGCCGGAGGCCACATTGATATGCCCGGCTTGCTGCAGCCAGGAGAGCGGGCTTTGCCAGTAGCCGGCCAGCCGCGCTGCGCGGGCCGGCTTGCAGAAGGGATCGTTGTCGCTGGCCACCACCCGGCTGACAAAGGGCAGCGGCTGGCGTGGCAACGGGGCGAAGGGCAGCAGTTCGCGCGGCACGAAGGGGCGCTCCACATCGGCCGGTGCCACCAGCAAGGCGCCGGCAATGCGCTGCGGGTGCCGGCGCGCATAGTGCGCCACGGTAATGCAGCCCAGGCTGTGGGCGATGACAATGGCCGGGCGGCGCGCTTGTGACAGCGCCTGGTCCAACCCTTGCAGCCAGCTGTCCAGATCGGGCTGTTCCCAGTTGGCATTGTCCACCCGGATGGCGTTCAGCTGCTGCTGCCAATGGCTTTGCCAGTGGTCGGCACCACTTCCTTTCCAGCCGGGCTGGATGATGAAATCGAAATCGTCGGCAATGTGCGTCATGGCGCAGTCCTTATCCTGAAGCAGCCACTATAGGACAAACCGGATAGCGCAAAAAGTAATAAATAATTGTTTTTATATGCAATTGAGAAATTAACGGTGCGATCTTTATAGACTTAATTCGAATAACAGAATGAAAAACAATCATTTCTGGAACTAAACAAATCCTGATTACAGTGTGCTGCATAACAGCCCACCGACTCAGGAGCCACCCATGACTATCCGCACCAATCTGAAAGCGCTGGCAGCCGTGCTGCTGCTGGCGGTGACCCCGCTCAAGGCGGCCGAATTGCTCAATGTGTCTTACGACCCCACCCGCGAGCTGTACCAGGACGTGAACAAGGCCTTTGCCGAGCAATGGAAGAAAAAGACCGGCGAAGAGCTCACCATCAAGCAGTCGCACGGCGGTTCGGGCAAGCAGTCGCTGTCCATCCAGCATGGTCTGGCGGCTGATGTAGCCACGCTGGCCCTGGCTTACGACATCGATGTGCTGGCGGATGAGGGCCTGCTGCCGAAAAACTGGCAAACCCGCCTGCCGGACAATAGCTCACCCTATACCTCCACCATCGTGTTCCTTGTGAAAAAGGGCAATCCGAAAGGGATCAAGGACTGGGGCGACCTGGTGCGCAATGATGTGCAGGTGATTACCCCGAACCCGAAAACCTCCGGCGGCGCCCGCTGGAACTATCTGGCAGCCTGGGGCTATGCCCTGAAGAAAAACGGCGGCAACGAGGCCAAGGCGCGTGCCTATGTCAGCGAACTGTACAAGCACGTACCGGTGCTGGACTCCGGCGCACGTGGCGCCACGCTGACCTTTACCCAGCGCGGCCTGGGTGATGTGCTGCTGGCCTGGGAAAACGAAGCGGTGCTGGCCATCAAGGAAATGGGGCCGGACAAGTTCGACATCGTGACGCCGTCGATTTCCATTCTGGCCGAGCCGCCGGTGGCGGTGGTGGACAAGGTGGTGGACAAGAAGGGCACGCGCAAGCAGGCCGAGGCTTACCTGAAGTTCCTGTACACCCCGGAAGGCCAGACCATTGCTGCCGAAAACTACTATCGTCCGCGTGATCCCAAGATCGCGGCCAAGTACGCCAGCCAGTTTCCCAAGGTGAAGCTGTTCACCCTCAAGGAGGTGTTTGGCGACTGGCGCAGCACCCAGAAAAAGCACTTTGCCGATGGTGGTGTGTTCGACCAGCTCTACAGCAAAAAATAACAGCAGCGCCAGTCGCGCTGTGACAGACCACAGGCCGCACATGCGGCCTGTTTTCTTGCCGGCGTGGCCTTTAAAAACGGCAGCCTACGCGCGCCTGCCCGCTCGCGCTAGACTATGCCCTGCGTTTCATGTCACGGGGTGAGTGGTTGCATGCAGGTTTTTCACAGTCAGCACGGCGCGCTGCGCTATCACGATCTGCCCGGTCGCGGTGTGCCGCTGTTGTTCATCCATGGCCTGGGCTGTGCAGGCTCCAGCGACTTTCCCCGTGTGGCGGCCGATCCGGCGCTGGCCGGCCAGCGCTGTTTGCTGCTGGACTTGCTGGGCGCCGGCTTTTCCGACCGGCCGGATGACTTCGCCTATACCATCGCCGCCCATGCCGCAACGGTGGCCGACCTGCTCGATCATCTGGACCTGCCGCAGCTGCACATGGTTGGTCACAGCATGGGCGGGGCCGTGGCCATTGCCGCCAGCAGCCTGCGCCCGGACAAGGTGGCGCGGCTGCTATTGCTGGAGCCGAATCTGGATGCCGGCGGCGGTGTGTTCAGCCGCGCGCTGGCGGCCATGAGCGAAGACGCATTCATCCAGCGCGGCCAGCGGCGCCTGGCGCGGCTGGCCAGTTGCGAAGGCAGCCCGCTGTGGGCCGGCTCGCTGGCCGCCAGCCATGCGCCAGCGGTACACCGGGCGGCGGTGTCGCTGGTACAGGGGGGCGAACCTAGCTGGCGTAGCCAGTTATTGGCGCTGGGCATGCCACGCGATGTGGTGGTGGGCGCGCGCTCCTTGCCCCAGCCCGCGCTGACCCGCCTGGCGCAAGATGGTGTGAGCGTGCATGTGCTGGCTGATGCCGGCCATGCCATGAGTGAAGACAACCCTGCCGGCCTGGCTGCCTTGCTGGCCGCGATTCTGGAGCAAGATCATGTGGCGTGAATGTCGTGCTTACTGCCAAGCCCTGCTGCTGGCCCTCTGTCTGGTGCTGCAGGTACGCGCCGCCAGTTTGCCTGCCCCGCAGGAAGTCAGCATCCCGCTGCCCGGTGCCGGCCTGTTTGGCAGCACGCTGGAGATGCCGGCCCTGCTGTACCGCCCCGCCGGGGATGGGCCGTTTCCGGTATTGCTGTTTTCCCACGGCCGCGCGGGCAGCACGGCCGAGCGGCACCAGCTGAAATACCCGATGGGCCGCAGCCAGCTGGCGTACTGGCTGGGCAAGGGTTTCATCATCGTGGCGCCCATCCGGCCGGGCTATGGCAGCACCGGTGGTGGCGACCCGGAATATCACAGCGCCCACATGCTGGCGCCGGGCCAGTGCAGCGGTCAGCCTGATTTTCGTCATACCGCCGAGGCGGGCGGCGCGGCGGTGCAGGCCGCCATCCGCTGGATTGGCCAGCAGCCCTGGGGGGCGGGCCAGCCCATCGTGCTGGAAGGGCAGTCGGTAGGCGGTTTGCTCACGGTTGCGGTGGGCGCCACCACCCCGCCAGGGGTGATCGGCTATATCAATTTTGCCGGCGGTGCCGGGGGCAATCCGGAAAAATCACCGGGACAAAGCTGCGAGCCAGAACAGCTCACCCGCCTGTATGGCGAACTGGGCCGGCATACCACCCTGCCCAATCTGTGGATTTACGCCGAAAACGACCAGTACTGGGGGCCGGATGAACCGGTGGCGTGGCATCAGGCCTTTGCTGCGGGCGGCAGCCCGACCCGCTTTGTGCATGCTGCTGCGGTGCCGGATGGCGACGGCCATGGGCTGAGCCGCCACCCGGCAACCTTGTGGGCCGCACCGCTGGATGCCTTTTTGCAAGGCTTGCCAGCCGTGGCTGCGCGCTTGCATGGCGTTGCCACATCGCCCTGATGCTGGCGGGCAGAGCAGGGTAGCGTCAGAAAACAGCAAGCCGCCAGCGGAGGATTCCGTTGGCGGCTTTTTTCATGCGCGGTGGGCCAGCAGGCCGATCAGGGGTAGACGATGCGCAGCAGGTTGGTGGCCCCCGGTGTGCCAAAGGGAACGCCGGCAATGATCACCATCGGCTTGCCCTGTTCGGCCAGCCCCAGCTTGGTGGCGCAGAAGGTGGTTTTCACCACCATGTCTTCCAGGTTTTCCGCATCCGGGCCGTTATAGGCCACCACGCCCCATACCAGGGTCAGGCGGCGGGCGGTGTCCAGCCGCGGCGAGATGCCCATGATGGGGGTGTGCGGGCGTTCGCGCGCCAGCCGCAGGCAGGTGGAGCCGGAGGTGGTGAAGGCGGCGGAGACGGTTACCGGCAGGATGGAGGCCACCTTGCGCACGCAGGCGGCAATGGCATCGGCCTGACCGGGAGCCTCGGCCGCGCTGTAGTCCAGTGCCATCACGCGGCGGTAGTCCGGCGCACCTTCCACGCGGCGGATCACCCGGTCCATGATCTGCACCGCTTCCACCGGGAAGGAACCGGCAGCGGTTTCGGCCGACAGCATCACCGCATCGGCACCTTCATACACGGCGGTGGCCACGTCGTTGGCTTCGGCGCGGGTGGGGGTGGGCGCGGAAATCATCGATTCCAGCATCTGGGTGGCCACGATGACCGGACGGCCGAGATGGCGGCACTGGTGCACGATGCGGCGCTGTACCACCGGCACGTCTTCCGGCGGCAATTCCACGCCCAGATCGCCACGCGCCACCATCACTGCGTCGGCCAGTTCGGCAATTTCATCCAGCTGGTCCACGGCAGAGGGTTTTTCGATCTTCACCACGATGCCCACGCTGTTACCGATCATCTGGCGCAGTTCGCGTACGTCTTCGGCGGTTTGCACAAAGGACAGGGCAATCCAGTCGGCGCCTTCCTGCAGCGCGAATTCGGCATCCTTGCGGTCTTTCGGGGTGATGGCCGACAGCGGCAGGATGGTTTGCGGCAGGTTGAAGCCCTTGCGGTCGGACAGCTCGCCGCCCACCGCCACCGTGGTGTGGATCACCCGGTCCTGCACGCGTTCCACGTGAAACGACAGCTTGCCGTCATTCACCAGGATGTGATGGCCGTGTTCCAGCGCGGCAAAGGCTTCCGGGTGGGGCAGGGTGACCTGCTCGGCATCGCCGTCCACCTGGTCCAGCACAAAGCGGTAGGGCTGGCCGGTGTGTACGGTGACCGGCCCCTGCGGGAAGGTGCCAATGCGCAGCTTGGGGCCTTGCAGATCCACCAGCACGCCGATGGGGCGGCCCATTGCCGTTTCGGCGGCGCGGATGGCGGCCAGGCGGGCGCGGTGGTCGTCGTGGCTGCCGTGGCTCATATTGAGGCGGAACACATTCACCCCGGCGCGAGCCAGCGCCAGGATCTGCTGCGGGCTGCTGGAGGCCGGTCCCAGCGTGGCGAGAATCTTGGTATTGCGGAGCATGTCTTGGTCCTTGTCGATGCCCGGCCAGTGCTGCCGGCGGGCGTGAGGTGTTGTCCGGTGCGCCTGATCTGCAGGCTAGTTGCCTGTCAGGGTCTCTTTGTTTCCGCATCATGCTGCCACATCCGCGCTGTAGTGGCTGCGCTACCTTGCCGGCACTTGGTCTGGGTGTTGCCGTCTTGCCAGTAGACAAATTTTCCGGGTGCGCTTAATGCGCGTTTTGCTTGCGCAGCCGTCGCATGGTGTTGTTATTTTGCCTCGTCCGGCAAAACGGCTGGTTTGCTGCAAAGCAAGAAAGGCGCAAATCCTTGTAGTGCAGTGCTTACAGACCATAGTCATTTGCGATATCGTGCGCTGCAAAACGGCCAGGTGGCCGTAGGCGGCTGGTCGGATTTCCGCAAACTGCGAAAGTTTTATGCGTGTTGATTGACAGCTGAATCGTGACAACTAGAATGGGCCGAAAATAAAACGAACAATATAAATACAAAAAACAACATAACAAAGATTGCTGCCTCACTTTCCTGGCCTGTCAGGCGGGAGTGTTCGAGGTGATGCCGTCAACACCAGTCAGCAAAAAAGCGCTCGGCCTGCAACGGCCCTTTGGATTGCAAAGGAGACACCTCACATGAAAAACCAGTTCATCCTGGCTCTGGACCAGGGAACCACCAGTTCCCGCGCCATTCTGTTCAATCAGGCGGGCGACATCGTTTCGCTGGCACAAAAGGAATTCCGTCAGATCTACCCCCAGCCGGGCTGGGTGGAGCACGACCCGCAGGAGATCTGGGGCGGTCAGGCCGGTGTCGCGGCCGAAGCCGTGGCCAAGGCCGGTATCGATGGCCGCAGCATTGCCGCCATCGGTATTACCAACCAGCGCGAAACCACCATCGTGTGGGACCGTGAAACCAGCCTGCCGGTATACAACGCCATCGTCTGGCAAGACCGCCGCACCGCGGAATTTTGCGATCAGCTGAAGGAGCGCGGCCTGGCCGACGCCATCCGCAACAAGACCGGCCTGCCGGTGGATGCCTATTTCTCCGGCAGCAAGATCAAGTGGATTCTGGACAATGTGCCGGGTGCGCGTGCCCGCGCCGAAGCCGGCAAGCTGGCCTTTGGTACGGTAGATAGCTGGCTGATCTGGAATTTCACCCACGGCAAGGTGCATGTCACCGACGTGTCCAATGCCTCGCGCACCATGCTGTACAACATCCACAGCCAGCAGTGGGATGCCGAGCTGCTGGACATCATGGGCATACCGGCCAGCATGCTGCCGGAGGTGAAAAGCTCCAGCGAAGTGTATGGCCACACCCATGCCGCCCATCTGGGCGTGGAAATCCCGATTGCCGGCGTGGCCGGCGACCAGCAGGCGGCGCTGTTCGGCCAGCAGTGCACCCGTCCGGGCATGGTGAAGAACACCTACGGCACTGGCTGCTTCATGATGATGAATACCGGCAGCAAGCCGATCGAATCCTCCAACAATCTGCTGACCACCATTGCCTGGAAGCTGGATGGCCAGGTGCAGTACGCGCTGGAAGGCTCCATTTTCATTGGCGGCGCGGTGGTGAAATGGCTGCGTGACGGCCTGGGCATCATCCGCCATTCGGCCGATGTCGGCCCGCTGGCGCAGGAAGTGGATAGCAGCGATGGCGTGTATCTGGTACCGGCCTTTGCCGGGCTGGGTGCGCCGCACTGGCAGCAAAATGCCCGCGGCACCATTGTCGGTGCCACGCTGGGTACCAAGGCCGCGCATATCGCCCGCGCCGCACTGGACAGCATTGCCTACCAGACCATGGACGTGCTCAAGGCCATGGAAGCCGATGCCGGCATGGCCATTGCCGAGCTGCGCGTGGATGGTGGTGCCACCGTCAACGAACTGCTGATGCAGTTCCAGTCCGACATCCTCGGCGTGGATGTGGTGCGCCCGAAAATCACCGAAACCACCGCGCTGGGAGCCGCTTATCTGGCGGGCCTGGCCGTGGGTTACTGGGATGGCGTGGCGGATATCCAGGGCCAGTGGCAGCTGGATCGCCGCTTCCAGCAGAACATGGCTGCCGAACAGGTAGCGGACAATGTCCGCGGCTGGAACCGCGCCGTCAACGCCGCCAAGGCCTGGGCTGAATCCTGAGTCGCAAACCGACCGCCTTGTCCCGCCGCCGCCTTGCCCGGGCGGACGGTGGGCCGGATGCACAGTCCGGCGGTTGTCTTGCTTCATTTTCCTGAGTGTCCACCAGGCAGCCGGCATGGCGATATAGGTGTCGCCAGCGGTCTGCTGCGGTGGTAGCAGCGTCGGGGAGAGCAGCTGTCTGCCAATGTAGCGGACGGTAGCGGGAGCCCTGGCGCGGAGACAAAACCATGAATCCTTTGTTTGGTGAATTTATCGGAACCGCCCTGCTGGTGTTGCTGGGCAATGGCGTGGTGGCCAATGTGCTGCTGAACAATACCAAGGGCCATAACAGCGGCCTGATCGTGATTGCCTTTGGCTGGGCCATGGCGGTGTTTGTCGGGGTATTCAGCGTGGCTGCCATCAGCGGTGCCCACCTGAACCCGGCAGTGACCGTGGCGCTGGCGGTGGCTGGCAAGTTTGAATGGGCCCGTGTACCCGGCTATGTGCTGGCGCAGATGCTGGGCGGCATGATGGGGGCGCTGCTGGTGTGGGTGATGTACCGCAAGCACTACGAAACCACCGAATGTGCCGATTTGAAGCTGGCCACCTTCTGCACCGGCCCGGCCATCCGCAGCCTGCCGGGCAACCTGTTGTCCGAGGTGCTGGCCACCTTTGTGCTGGTGTTTGCCATCCTCAGCATGGTGGCGCCCAAGATGTCGCTGGGGGCGATGGATGCCCTGCCGGTGGCGCTGCTGGTGTTGGGCATCGGGGTGTCGCTGGGCGGTACCACCGGCTATGCCATGAGCCCGGCGCGCGATCTGGCGCCGCGCATCATGCATGCCCTGCTGCCCATTCCCGGCAAGCGCTCCAGCGACTGGGGCTATGCCTGGGTGCCGGTAGTGGGTTCCTTGCTGGGTGCCACCCTGGCGGCGGTGACCTACACCCATCTGTGATTTTGCTTTGCTCCTGGTCGCCCCGGAGGTTCGGGGCCGGCAAGCCACCTGCGGGTGGCTTTTTTTATGCGCAGTTCCTGCCCGTGACCGGGTGTTCTGCCGCTGCCGGCAGGGCAGGGGGAAGAAGGCGGCGCCGGCGCCTGGCGGCGGTGAGCAAACAATATTGTGGTCTATACGCACATTGCAGCGCACAAAACGAAAACAAACGAACATTTTGTGTTGAATTTGTATTCGTATGACTCTATGCTAAGCAGCATCAACAAGCAGAATCCGCCTTCTTGCCCTGTAGCGACAGGCGCAGGCCGGATGCAGACAAGACCGAGGATTGCACTGTGAAACTCTATGACCTGATGGTGATTGGCGGCGGCATCAATGGCACCGGCATTGCCCGCGATGCGGCAGGGCGCGGCTTGTCCGTGCTGCTGTGTGAAAAGGACGACCTGGCCTCGCATACCTCGTCGGCCAGCACCAAGCTGATCCATGGCGGCCTGCGCTATCTGGAGTATTACGAATTCGGCCTGGTGCGCAAGGCGCTGCAGGAGCGCGAAGTGCTGCTCAAGGCCGCACCGCACATCATCTGGCCGCTGCGCTTTGTCATGCCGCATGACAGCAGCCAGCGCCCGGAATGGATGATCCGCTGCGGCCTGTTTCTGTACGACCATCTGGCGCGGCGTGAAGTATTGCCCGGCTCGGAAACCATCAGCTTTGCCAGCCATCCGTCCGGCGCGCCGCTGCAGGCCGCTTTCAAGCGTGGTTTTGTCTATTCCGATGGCTGGGTGCAGGATGCGCGGCTGGTGGTGCTCAACGCCATGGCCGCCGCCGAACACGGTGCGCGCATCGTCACCCGCACCGCCTGTGTGGCGGCGCGGCGCGAGGGCGAGCGCTGGATCTGTACCTTGCAGCATAGCGACGGCCAGCGCGAGCAGGTAGCGGCGCGTGCCGTGGTCAATGCCGCCGGGCCCTGGGTGGAAAGCCTGCTGAAAGACACCCTGCAGCTGCCGTCGCCCAAGTCCATCCGTCTGGTCAAGGGCAGCCACATCGTGGTGAACAAGCTGTTCGATCACCCCTATGCCTATATTTTCCAGAATCCGGACAAGCGCATCATTTTCGCCATCCCCTACGAAAACGACTTCACCCTGATTGGCACCACCGATGTGGAATACCACGGCGACCCCGGTGCCGTGGCCATCGATGCGGACGAGGTGGATTATCTGTGCCGCATGAGCAATCGCTATTTCAACAGCCAGATCGGCCCGGATGATGTGCTGAGCACCTATTCCGGCGTGCGCCCGCTGCTGGACGACGATGCCAGCAATGCCTCCAGCGTGACGCGTGATTATTCACTGGAGCTGGACGGTGCCGGTGCGCCAATGCTGTCGGTGTTTGGCGGCAAGATCACCACTTACCGCAAGCTGGCGGAAGAAGCGGTGGACCGGCTGGCCCCCTTGCTGGGCAATCACCAGCCCACCTGGACGGCCGGCGTGCCCTTGCCCGGTGGCGACATGCCAAACGCCGACGCGGCGGCCTTCCTGGCGGCCAGCCAGCTGCGCTATCCCTGGCTGCCGGCCGCGCTGTTGCAGCGCTATGTGAAAAGCTATGGCACGCGCCTGGCCACGCTGATCGGCAGTGCCCGCAGCCTGCACGAGCTGGGGGCGGAAATCCTGCCCGGCGTGTATGAGGCCGAGCTGAGCTATCTGGTGGATCAGGAATGGGCGCTCACGGCAGAGGACATCCTGTGGCGACGCAGCAAGCTGCGGCTGCATCTGCCGGCTACTGCCGGCGCCATCCTGGACGGCTGGCTGGCGCAATACCGTGCCGGCGCCGGACTGCGCCAGCCTGAGCGGCTGGTCGCCGGCACCCAGCCGGGCTGAGTGAATCGCGTTTGTTGTTGGCGTATCTTGTTGTATCGGGGCTTGCTCCCGTCTCCTCCCCTGGCCCCACCCTTGTCGGTGGGGCATTTTTTTGTAGCAGCCTGCACGCAGTCCCTTGCCATGCCGCTACCATGGGCACATGCCTCATCAAGACGACCTGCTGCTGGAGCTGCGCAGCTACCAGCAGGAAAGCCAGCAGCACCAGCATGATTACCATCAGCTGGTGCTGCCGGCGCGTGGCTGCCTGGAGCTGGATGTGGCCGGCCGTGGCGGGCTGGTGCAGGCCGGCCAGCTGGCGGTAATTGCCGCAGGTAACAGGCATGGCTTTGCTGCGCCCGGTGACAATGCCTTTGTGGTGGCCAATGTGCCGGCGGCACTGGCGCCACAATTGGCGCAGCTGCCGGCTTTCCTGCCGCTGGATGCCGGCCTGCTGGCCTATGTCGCCTTTTTGCGCGAGGAGCTGCAACGGCCACAGGCCGCTGTGGCCGGACGGCGGCAGATGTTGTTGCTGCTGACGCAATTGCTGGCCGAACGGGCCGGCGCTGCCTGGCAGCTGGACCGGCGGGTGGCGGCGGCGCGCGCGCTGCTGGATGCGCGCTTTGCCGAAGACATCAGCCTGGCGCAGCTGGCGGCGGCCGCGCATCTGAGCGTGCGCCAGCTGTCCGAGCTGTTCCGCCGCCAGCTGGGCATGAGCCCCGGCCAATACCAGCTGGAGCAGCGCATGCAGCATGGCTGGCTGTTGCTGGAGCAGGGCTGTTTGCCGGTACAGCAGGTGGCCGAGCACTGCGGCTATGCCAGCCTGTCCGCCTTTAGCGACCGCTTCCGCCGTCATTTCGGTATCGCGCCCAGCCACTTCCGCCAGCACGGCAAATAAGCCCGCCAGCCCGCCAAAGCCTGCTGGCCGAGCGCACGTTACGCTGGCGCATTGCTTTCCATCCGGGGTGTTTTGCCATGCTGAGCCGCCGCCAGGCTACCTTGATCGGCAGTCTGTCCATTGTGTTATGGGGCAGTCTGGCCCTGCTGACCCGGCTGACCGCCGGGGTGTTTCCACCGTTTCAGTTGCTGGCCATGAGCTTTGCCCTGGCCTTCGGCCTGATGCTGGCCAAATGGCTGCGCGCCGGTCAGTCGCC
>NZ_JAELTZ010000069.1:0-14511 GCF_016429115.1 Aquitalea sp. ASV15
CTTTCTGAGCGGAAGCGTCTTTCTTGGCTACTTTCTTGGCTTTCTTGGCCGGAGCGGAAGCTTCAGCAGCCTGAGCTTTCTGAGCAGAAGCGTCTTTCTTGGCTACTTTCTTGGCTTTCTTGGCCGGTGCGGAGGCTTCAGCAGCTTGAGCTTTCTGAGCGGAAGCGTCTTTCTTGGCTACTTTCTTGGCTTTCTTGGCCGGAGCGGAAGCTTCAGCAGCCTGAGCTTTCTGAGCAGAAGCGTCTTTCTTGGCTACTTTCTTGGCTTTCTTGGCCGGAGCGGAAGCTTCTGCGGCTTGAGCCTTCTGAGCGGAAGCGTCTTTCTTTACTTTCTTCTCAGCCTTCTTGGCCTTGTGGATAGCAACCGGAGCGGAGGTATCAGCGGCGAAGGCAGCAGTGGAGGTCAGGCCAAAGGCGGCGGTCAGAGCGAGCAGAGCCAGCTTTTTCATTTTTGTAAAACTCCTAAGTTCATCTTGAAAATCAAGTTTGAAGGCGGACAGATAGTCCTATTCAGGGGGGCATCCTAACGGTGCTGCACGGCAACGTCTACCCGTGCCATGTTTCTCAATGTAACCAAATGTACATTCTCATGTTGGCCAACGAAGAATGAATCGCGCTCCACCCAGCGGTGATTTCTCCACCAGCACTTCACCGTGATGCAGGCGGGCGATGCCGGCGACAATCGCCAGGCCCAGACCATGGCCGCCAGTCTTGCGGCCACGGCTTTCATCCAGCCGGATAAAGGGATCGAACACGCGGGCGCGATCCGACTCGGGAATGCCGGGGCCGTCGTCATCCACCATGATGATGCAGTTGCGGTTTTCCACACACACCGTGGTCTGGATGGTGCTCGCGGCATAGCGCCGGGCGTTGGACAGGAAGTTGTCGAGTGCGCGGGTGACCAGATACTGGTCGGCCAGAAAGTCGAGCTCCTGGCCCGGTGGTTCTAGCCAGTTCAGCTCCGGGGCCAGCGTGGCCTGTTCGTGGATGCGTTCCTTGGCCCAGGCGATGGCATTGAACTGGTTCAGTTGCAGCGGGGCTTCCGGCCGGTCCAGCTTGGCATGGAACAACAGTTCCTCTACCAGCGAGTCGATGGCGTCCAGGTCTTTTTCAATGGCTTTCTTGGCCGGCGAGTCTTCTTCGCCTTCCAGCAGGGCCAGCCGGTAGCGCAGCCGTGCCAGCGGCGTGCGCAGTTCGTGCGCCACCGCATTGGTCAGTGCCTTCTTGCTGGCCAGCAAGGCGGCGATGCTGTCTGCCATGTGGTTGAAGGCTGCCGCTACCTGGCGCACGCCGGAGCGGCTGGGCAGGTGGACCCGTGCCGAGAAATCGCCGCCCGCCAGCTTGCCGGCGGTTTTTTCCAGGGTGACCAGGTCTTTCCAGTGCGGCTGCATCCACAGGAAGACCGGTATCGCCAGCGACAGGCCCAGCAAGGCCAGCAAGGCGTAATCCACCGATTTGAGCTGATGCAGGAAGAACAGGTAGCGCAGCGGCCCGGCCACCAGCAGGTAGTTGCTGTCTTCGATCTTCTGCAGGAACAGGTATTTGTCTTCCAGCATCACGATCTCGCCGCGATTGAGCGCTTCTTCCGATTCCTCATCCAGCAGGTAGTTGCTTTGCTTTTCCACTGTTACCTTGAAGGTGAAGTCATGGTTGGAGCTTTGCAGCGTTTCGGTCCAGCGGTCCTCCGGCACACCGTGCAGGTCGGCCTCGATCAGGGACAGCGTGGTACGCAGGAGGTCGGACAGATAGCGTTCGCCCACATCGTCCACCGCCTGCTTGTAGACCGCGCCCACCATCACGACCGCCACCATGAAGCAGGTGACCAGCAGCAGGTAAAACTGGATAAACAGACGCCGCATGCTTATTCCCAGCCGGACAGCGAGAACAGATAACCGCGGTTGCGCACGGTCTTGATGCGGAAGGGTTCGGTGGGGTTGTCACCCAGTTTCTTGCGCAGGCGGGAGATGGCCACGTCGATGCTGCGGTCCAGCCCGTCATAGCTGACGCCGCGCATTTCCTTGAGCAGGATGTCGCGGTTGAGCGTTTCGCCGGCATGGCTGGCCAGCAGCCACAGCAAGTCGAAGTCCGAGGTGGACAGGGCCACTTTCTCCCGTCCCAGGATCACGTCGCGACTGACCGGATCGATGGACAGCTGGCCGAATACCAGCTTGCGCTGGGTCTTGATCGGTGCGGCTTCGGCAGCGGCCTGGGCCGGCCGCATATTGCGCAATTGCGAGCGCAATCTGGCCACCAGCACCGATGGCGGGGTGGTTTTCAGAATGTAGTCGTTGGCGCCCAGCTCCAGTCCCAGAATCTGGTTCATGTCGCTGTCCAGCGAGGTGAGCATGATGATGGGGCCGTCAAAGTTCGGCCGTAATTCGCGGCAGATCGACAGGCCGTCCTTGCCCGGCAGCATGATGTCCAGCAACACCATGTCCGGCGCCTCGCGCTCAATGGTGGCCAGGGCGGTATCGCCACGCGGCTCGATTACCACGTCCATCTCGTGGCGGGACAGAAAGTCGCTGATCAGCTCGGCCAGGTCGGGGTCGTCTTCCACAAACACGATACGGTAAGTCATGCCATGCAATCCATCGGGTTGATTCAATACCGGGGGAGTATGGCGCTTGACGACGGCAGACTCAACCTTGGTGCATGGCGGGTCGCAGCGGGTTTTCGCTCACAACTTGAGAATAACCATAATAAGCACGAGATTTTTCTTGCTACTATCAAGGTGGTTCATGTTGTTTGCATGTAAATGATAATTAGTCAAAACAATGCATCGGGAGAGTGGGATGTTCTTCAAGCGTAACAAGACGACAAATGCCAGCTTGTCCAACCCTGGCGCGCAGCAGCCCATCCAGTTGGTGCGCACGCGCAGCAGCAGTATGGATAATGATCTGCGTGCGGCCAGCCGCAGCGACATCCGGCTGGTGCTGGGTTTCATCAATCCGGCGGCCAATCTGGACCAGGTGGCCCGCAGTGCCGCGGCAGCCTTTCCCGGTGCCAAGGTGGTGCTGACCACCACCGCCGGTGAGCTATGCTCGGCCAAGGCGGGCGATGCGCTCTACCTGCCGGCCAATCCCGGCTGGGACAGCATGGTATTTCAGCTGTTCGACCAGCAGGTGCTGGCCGACGTGCATGTGGCCAGCGTGCCGCTGGCCTGCGAGGACATCAAGTCCGGCCAGCCCAAGCTGGGCCATGATGAGCGGGTGCGCCGTCTGGTGGATAATCTTGCACGGGTGCAGCCTTCCTTCTCCATGAACTATCAGGAAGGCTTTGTGCTGACCCTGGTGGATGGCCTGTCCAATAGCGAAAGCTATCTGATGGAAGCCATTTACGAGTCGGACCGTTTCCCCTACCTGTTTATCGGCGGCTCGGCCGGTGGGCCGCTGGATTTCAGCATGACCCGCCTGCATGATGGCCAGAGCGCGCGCGATGGCCATGCCGTGCTGGTATTCATCAAGCTGGCACCGGCCTATCGCTACGGTGTGTTCAAGTCGCAGAACTTCCAGGACACCGGCACCAGCTTCACCATTGCCAAGGCCAGTTCCGAATTGCGCCGGGTCGAGTCGGTATTCGACCGTGACGGCAAGGTGTGCAATGTGGTGGAGGTGCTGGCGCGCCATTTCTCCTGTTCGCCTGGCGAAGTGGCAGAGCGGCTGGGCAAGTTCAGTTTCGGCATCAAGCTGAAAAACGAGATGTATGTGCGCTCCGTGCTGGGGGTCGATGCCGAACGCGGTGTGCTGCAATTTGCTTGCGACCTGTCGTTTGGTGAGGAGCTGCACCTGCTCAAGCAAGAGGGTCTGGTCGAGCGCACGCAAAGCGACTTTTCCCGTTTCAGCCAGAACAAGCCGGCAGCGATTGGCGGTTTGCTCAACGACTGCATCCTGCGTCGCCTCAACAATAGTGGCGTGCTGGCCAACAGCAATGTCTACGGCAATATCCCGGTGGCCGGTTTCTCCTCCTTTGGCGAGCTGCTGGGGGTGAACATCAACCAGACCCAGACTGCCGTGTTCTTCTATCCGGCGGTGGAAAACTTCCAGGACGACTTCGTGCAGCGGTTCCCGGTGCACTACGCCAACTTCAAGAATTACTTCTATAGCCGTGAAGTGTCGCGTGCCCGCTGGATCGACCGCATGAAGACCCAGGTGATCCACGAGCTGCAGGGTTACAAGAGCTTTGCCAGCCAGTTGATGGAAAGCCTGCCCTTGTTCCGCCAGGCTTCGGCCGAGCTGGTGACGCACCTGATCGCCATCCAGCAGGAAATCGCCCGTTTTTCCGATAGCGTGGAGCAGGGCAACAAGACCTCCAGCAATGTCAGCTTGCGCATCGTCGAGCTGGAAAAAGACGCGCGCCAGATTGGCGACGTGATGCTGATGATCAAGAAGATTGCCGAACAGACCAATTTGCTGGCGCTGAACGCGGCCATCGAGGCGGCGCGGGCTGGCGAGGCTGGCCGTGGTTTTGCCGTGGTGGCCGATGAAGTGCGCAAGCTGGCCAACAACACCCAGTCCAATCTGGATGCCACCGGAGGTGCGGTGGAACATGTGATGAGCGGGGTGCAGCAGGTGGGGATGGACATGCGCGAGATGAATGAGCATGTCGGCAGCTTTGCCCAGGAAATGCAGCAGGTGATGGACTTGCTGGCCAAGCTGGCGGCGTCCTCTGGCAGCAGCCAGCAGCAACTGGACCAGATGGTGCACAGCACGGGCGAGCTGTACGAGCGTATGCGCAAGGTGGATCAGGATCTGGAGGCCATTCTGGAGCTCGAACGCTGATCCGCACTGCACCAGCAGCCTCGCCGGCGCGATGCCGGCTGCACTACCGACCACACCGCCGTCTTGCTTGCAAGCGGCGGTTTTTCATGGTGGGCAGTGGGGGAAGGGGCTGGCTGCCTGTCTTTTTTTTGTAACTAATTGCAACAATCCGTGTGCTGCATTGCACACAACATGCGAAAGGCGTAAGTCATTGCTGCGCTTAGCATGGCGGCGCTATTTTGATATTGACATAAATCAAGTTTGCACCATTTTGATGCAGCTTTTCTGGCCATGCTCGACCTTGACGTCTTGCTCTCGGCAACAAAACTGATTTTTAATAACGCGCCCGTCACTGTGACAAATTGTCGCAGCCTTGTCAGCCTCTGCGTGTGCACTGCGGCATGAGGCGGTTGCCGGCCAGGCAGTCTGGCCGCACGGCGCTCACCTCATTCGGCCTGGCGACAGGCAGCACCCGCGCAGCCTGTCCACCCGTGCGCACCTGGCCGGATGCCGGGTCGTGCCGGCGGGAGGATTCAGCAGTGGGGATGGAATGATATTCATTACGGGTAGAGTGGCCAGCGCCGGCACTCTGCCCGCCGGGTCGGCCCTGGTGCCGGCTTCTGCATCACTGGCAGTGCCAGTCCGTGCACTGTCATCCGCGCCAAGGCGCGGGCAACGAATCTTTAACCCGTAAAGTCGTATGATGAGAAACTTTAGACCCACCCGCCTGTTGTGGGGACTCTCGCCCGTGCTGGCTGTACTGCTCTCGGGGTGTCAAGGTGGCATTCTTGACCCCAAAGGACAGGTAGCGGCGGATGAAAAGTCCCTGATCATCACGGCCACCCTGCTGATGTTGCTGGTTGTCATCCCGGTCATCGTGATGACTTTCCTGTTTGCCTGGAAGTATCGCGCCAGCAACAAGGACGCCATCTACACCCCCAAGTGGTCGCACTCCAACAAGATCGAGGCCGTTGTCTGGATCATTCCCATCATCATCGTGGCCTGTCTGGCGGTGGTGACCTGGAACACCACCCACAAGCTCGACCCCTACCGCCCGCTGGATTCGGACAAGAAGCCGATCAACGTGCAAGTGGTGGCCATGAACTGGAAGTGGCTGTTCATCTACCCGGATCTGCACATCGCCAGCGTCAACCAGCTGGCCTTCCCCAAGAATGTACCGGTGAATTTCCGCATCACCTCCGATGCCGCGATGAACTCCTTCTTCATCCCGCAACTGGGTGGGCAGATTTACGCCATGGCCGGCATGGAAACCAAGCTGCATCTGATCGCCAATGAAGCCGGCACCTACAAGGGCATGTCGTCCAACTACAGCGGCGCTGGTTTCTCCGGCATGAAGTTCAATGCCATCGCCACCGAAACGCCCGAGCAGTTTGATGCCTGGGTGCAGAAGGTGCGTGCTGCTGGCAAGCCGTTGAATGCCGATGCTTACCTCGCCCTGGCCAAGCCGAGCGAAAACAATGCCGTGGCCTACTACGCCATGCCGGAACCGCGTCTGTTCGATGCCGTGCTGCACAAATACATGGCAGGCCGCCAGTCGCTGGCTGCCACCGACGACGAACTGAAGCTGGCCGCGCTGACCAAGCGTCTGTGCGAAACCCCGGCCGTCAAGGAGCAATAATCGATGTTGTTAGGCAAACTGACTCTGGATGCCATCCCCTACAAGGAACCCATCATCGTCGCCGCGCTGTCCGGCGCCGGCCTGCTGGGCCTGGTGGTGCTGGCGCTCATTACCAAGTTCGGTAAATGGGGCTATTTGTGGAAAGAGTGGCTGACTTCGGTCGACCACAAGAAGATTGGCGTGATGTATATCGTCGTCGCCATGATCATGCTGCTGCGCGGCTTTGCTGACGCCCTGATGATGCGTACCCAGCTGGCGCTGGCCACCGACGGGCACCTGGGGGTATTTCCACCAGAACACTACGACCAGATCTTCACCGCCCACGGTGTGATCATGATCATCTTCATGGCCATGCCTTTCATGACCGGCCTGATGAACATCGTGGTGCCGCTGCAAATCGGCGCGCGTGACGTGGCCTTCCCCTTCCTCAACTCGCTGAGCTTCTGGCTGCTGGTGTCGGCGGTGATCCTGGTCAACCTGTCGCTGGGTGTGGGCAACTTTGCCCGTACCGGCTGGGTGGCCTATCCGCCGCTGTCCGAGCTGGGCTTCAGTCCGGATGTGGGGGTGGATTACTACACTTGGGCGCTACAGATATCCGGGATAGGGACGACGCTAACGGCGATCAACTTCCTGGTGACCATCATCAAGATGCGTGCACCGGGCATGAAGCTGATGCAAATGCCCATCTTTACCTGGACCTGCACCTGGGCCAACGTGCTGATCGTGGCTTCCTTCCCGATTCTGACCGGCGCCCTGGCCATGCTGAGCCTGGACCGTTACCTGGACTTCCACTTCTTTACCGCGGAAGCCGGTGGTAACGCCATGATGTACCTGAACCTGTTCTGGGCCTGGGGTCACCCCGAGGTTTACATTCTGGTGCTGCCGGCTTTCGGTATCTTCTCCGAAGTCATCTCCACCTTCTCCGGCAAGCGCCTGTTTGGCCATACCTCGATGATCATCGCCAGTGGCGTGATCTCGGTACTGGGCTTCATGGTGTGGCTGCACCACTTCTTCACCATGGGTTCCGGTGCGGACGTCAACGCCTTCTTCGGTATTGCCACCATGGTGATTTCGGTGCCGACCGGGGTGAAGCTGTTCAACTGGCTGTTCACCATGTATCGGGGTCGTATCCGCTTTACCCCGCCGGTATTGTGGACCCTGGGCTTCATGGTGACCTTCTCCATCGGCGGCATGACCGGCGTGCTGATGGCGGTGCCGGGTGCCGACTTTGTGCTGCACAACAGCCTGTTCCTGATCGCCCACTTCCACAACACCATTATCGGTGGTGCGGTATTCGGCTATCTGGCTGGCTTCTCCTACTGGTTCCCCAAGGCTTTCGGCTTCAAGCTGAATGAAAAGCTGGGCAAGGCGGCCTTCTGGTTCTGGCAGAGCGGTTTCTTCTTCGCCTTCATCCCGCTGTACATCCTGGGCTTCCTGGGCATGACCCGTCGTCTGAACCATACCAACAATCCGGCATGGGACCCATGGCTGTACCTGGCTTGCGTGGGCGCGGTGCTGATTGCCTGCGGCATTGCCTGCCAGCTGCTGCAGCTGTATGTCAGCGTTCGTGACCGCAAGCAGAACATGGACGTGACCGGTGACCCGTGGAATGGCCATACCCTGGAATGGTCCACTTCCTCGCCGCCGCCGTTCTACAACTTTGCCGTTGTGCCGCATGTGCATGATATCGACGCCTTCACCGACATGAAGGAAAAGGGCGTGGCCTACAAGGTGCCGCAGCACTACGCACCGATCCACATGCCGAGCAATACCGCCACCGGCGTGTACATCGGTGGTTTCACCACCCTGCTGGGTTTTGCCCTGATCTGGCATATCTGGTGGCTGGCGATTGTCGGCCTGGTCGGCATCATCGGCGCCATGCTGGCCCGTGCTTACGACAACAATCTGGACTACTACGTGCAGCCGGATGAAATCGAAAGCATCGAGCGTGCCCACTTCGAACAGATGGGCATTGATGTGGACAACTACAGCGAACGCGAGGCTGAAAAGCCGCGTCGTGGCAGCCGTCCCACCACTACCGCCTAACAGGTTGAGCCAAGATGAGTACTTATGTAGAGCACGCGCACGACGCGCATGACGACCACGAGCACCACGACAGCGGTTCGCAAACCGTACTGGGCTTCTGGTTCTATCTGATGACCGACTGCATCCTGTTCGCCACGGCTTTTGCGGCGTACGCGGTGCTGTACCGCAACGTCGCCACCGGCGTTTCGGGCAAGGAAATCTTCGAGCTGCCTTATGTGATGGGTGAAACCGCAGCGCTGCTGCTGTCCTCCATCACCTACGGCTTTGCCATGATTGCCGGTTACAAGGGCAACAAGTCGGCCGTGCTGGGCTGGCTGGCAGTGACCTTCGCCTGCGGCGCGGTGTTCATCGGCATGGAAGTGAACGAGTTTCACCACCTGATCGCCGAAGGCCACGGCCCCAATGTCAGCGCCTTCCTGTCGTCCTTCTTTGGTCTGGTGGGCCTGCACGGCCTGCACGTCACTGCCGGCCTGCTGTGGATGACGGTGATGATGATCGAAGTGGCCAAGACCGGCCTGACCGGCCGCGCCATGACCCGCCTGAACTGCCTCAGCCTGTTCTGGCACTTCCTCGACATCGTGTGGATCTGCGTATTCACCGTCGTGTATCTGAAAGGAGCCATGTGATGAGTCAGGCACATGAGCACGCCGCCGACCACGGCAGCGTAAAAAGCTATCTGGTGGGCTTTGTGCTGGCTGTCATCCTCACCGCCATCCCCTTCTGGATGGTGATGAGTCACAGCTTCACCAAGCAGGCCACCATGATCGGCATCTTCGGCTTTGCCGTGGTGCAGATCATCGTGCATCTCAAATACTTCCTGCATCTGAACTTCACCAAGGAAGGCAAGCTCAACAGCTTCTCCTTCCTGTTCACCGCGATGATCATCGTGATGCTGGTTGGCCTGTCGGTGTGGATCATCTCCACCGCCGATGCGCTGATGCTGCGCTGAGCCGGGACGTGATGAAGCTCAAGCGCTATTTGCAGGTGACCAAGCCGGGGATTATCTTCGGCAATCTCATCTCTACCGTGGGCGGTTTTCTGCTGGCAACGCAGGGTCGGCTGGACTGGACCCTGCTGCTGGCCACGGTGGCGGGATTGTCGCTGGTGGTGGCCTCCGGCTGCGCCATCAACAACTGCATCGACCGCGATATCGACGCGCGCATGGCCCGCACGCAAAAGCGGGTGCTGGTGACCGGCGACATGAGTCCCAAGGCGGCACTGGCACACGGTTTCGTGCTGGGCGCGGCAGGCTTTGCCACGCTGGCCATCTGGACCAACGTGCTGGCGCTGTGCTGTGCGCTGTTCGGTTTCCTGATCTATGTCGGGGTGTACAGCCTGTACATGAAGCGCAAGTCGGTTTACGGCACCCTGGTGGGCAGCCTGTCCGGCGCGGTACCGCCGGTGGCGGGTTACTGTGCCGCCAGCGGCCGCTTTGACAGCGGTGCCGCCATCCTGCTGCTGATGTTCTGCCTGTGGCAGATGCCGCACTCCTACGCCATCGCCATCTTCCGCTTCAAGGATTACGAAGCAGCGAAGATTCCGGTGCTGCCGGTGGTGAAGGGCATTTCCGAGGCCAAGCAGCAGATCGTGCTGTACATCCTGGCTTTTGCCGTGGCGACGCTGCTGCTGGTGTTCTACGGCTATGCCGGTTACGGCTATCTGGCCGTGGCCTGTGCCACCAGCCTGTGGTGGCTGAAGATGGCGCTGTCCGGCTACAAGGAAAGCACTGACGACCGCGTCTGGGCGCGTCAGGTGTTCTTCTTCTCCATCATCACCGTCACCGCCCTGTCGGTGATGATGGCGGTGGATGGCCAGGTGCCGGCGCATATCGGCTGGATGCTGTAAACCATTTGCCATACCATCCGCAAACCTCCGCTGACCGGCCATGCCGGGGCGGAGGTTTTTTCTTGCCTGCCGTGCGCGCTCTTGTGCGCAGGCTGGCGGGCCGTGGGGCCGCTCAGTCGGATGCTGTCTCCGGATTCATTCCTTGCTCCGTGCTGGCCATGCGCAGCAAATCCTGCAGCAAGGGCGACAGATACTGGCGTTGCACGGTGATGGCGTAGAAAGTCTCCTCGACGCGCGGCACCACGCAGTATTGCTGCAGCAGCCCCTTGTCCAGCTCGTCGCGCACCACAATCGCCGGCAGCAGCGCCACACAGCCGGCATCGCGCGCCAATAGCCGCAACATGGCCATATCGTCCACTTCGGCACGGATGGCCGGCTGCAAGGCCAGCTCCTCACACAACAGATCAAAGCGCAGGCGGATTTCGCTCTTGCGGCTGGGGGCCAGCAAGGGCAGGGCCGGCAGATCGCGTTCGAACTGGAATACCTGGCCTGCCGGCAAAGGCGGCCCGACCAGCACCACCGGCTGGCGCGCCAGGGTGCGGCAGCGCCAGGATTGCTTGTCATTGCCCAGGGCCGGCCGGTTGGATAGCACCACATCCAGCTCGTGCGTCTTCAGCCTTTGCAGCAGCTCGTCCAGGCTGCCGGCCTCCAATACCAGGCGCACTGCGGCTTCTTGCAGCACCGGCTGCAAGAACCACTCCTGAAAATTGCGCGACAGCGTGGCCACGCTGCCGATGCGCAAGGTATTGCGGCCCACGCCGGAGGCGGCACTGGCCAGCAGCTCGTTGCCCAGCGCGAAAATCTCCTCGGCATAGCCCATCACCACCGCACCCAGCTCGGTCAGTTGCAGCTTGCGGCCTTCGCGCAGAAACAGCGGCTGGCCCAGTTGCTCCTCCAGCTGGCGGATTTGCGCGGACAGGGCGGACTGCGACACATGCAGTCGCTCCGCGGCGCGTGTCAGGTGGCCTTCGCTGGCCACCGCCCAGAAGTAATGCAGATGGTGGTAATTGAGTCGGCTCATTGTTCTTTATTAAAGAATGAAAACTAATATTTAATCTATTTTACTGAACATATTGTCTCAGGCAAAGTGCAGGCAGGATCAATACCGGAGCCCATCATGCCTCTTGCCCTGCTTAATGCACTGCCATTCGCCATCGCGCTGCTGTGGCTGCTGCCCGCCCTGTGGCCTGGCCGGGCCTTGTCGCCTCACTGGCAGCTGGGCGAAAGCGTCGCCCTGGCCGGTGGCCTGTTGCTGCTTGCCTTGCTATACCAGCCCACGCCGGCCCCGTGGTTCGCCGCCGCCTGGCTGATGCAGGCGCTGATCCAGCTGCTGGGCTGGATGGTGCTGCGCTACGCGCGGCGTTACCTGCAGGGCGAGCCGGGACAGCCACGCTTTTTGCGCGCCATCGGCTGCCTGCTGGCGGCGGTGACGGTGGTGGTGCAAGCCAGCCATCTCTTGCTGATGGTGCTGGCCTGGATAGCCTGCAGCCTGGCCTTGCAAACCCTGCTTACCTTTTATCCGCAGCGGCCGGCCGCGCAGCTGGCTGCGCAGCGCGAATGGCGCGCCAGCCGCCTGGCCGAGCTCTTGCTGCTGGGGGCCTTGCTGCTGTGGCTCGTGGCCGGTGGCAGCCTCAGCCTGTTGCCCGGCGCATCGTCCATGCTGGCCGAAGGCAGGCAAGGCTATGCCGTGGCGGCCGGCTTGTTGTTGGCGGCAGCGGTGGCGATCAAGACCGCGCAACTGCCGTTTCACGGCTGGCTGACCCAGGTGATGGAGGCGCCGACGCCGATTTCTGCCTTGCTGCATGCCGGCGTGGTCAACCTGGGGGGCATGGTGCTGATCAAGGCCGCCCCGCTGCTGCAAGCCGCCCCGCCAGCCAACACCCTGCTGATGCTGTGGGGTGGCGGCAGTGCACTACTGAGCTGCGTGGTGATGCTTACCCGCATCAGCATCAAGCTGCGTCTGGCCTGGTCCACCTGTGCGCAAATGGGCTTCATGTTGCTGGAAATCGGCATGGGCTGGTACTCGCTGGCGCTACTGCACCTGCTGGCGCACTCCTTCTACAAGGCCCATGCCTTTCTGCTGGCCGGCGAAACCGCCCGCGACAGCGCGGCACGGCGTCTGGCCGGCGAGCAAGACGCCGACAGCCCCTGGGCTCATCTGGCGCGGGGACTGCTGGCAGTGCTGTGGCTGGCCGCAGCGCAATGGCTGTGGCAGCGCTGGCTTCCCGCCGCCGCACTGCCGCCGCTGTTCTGCCTGGCCATGGGGCTGGGCATGGGCCTGCTGCTGCGCAGTGGGGCCGGCCTGCTGCTGGTGCTGCTGTTGAGCCAGAGCTATCTGCTGCTGCACGCCCTGGCCGCGACCATCCTGCCGCTGCATGGCCCGACACCGGCGCTGTATGTGCAGGGCGTGCTGGCGGCAATGTTCCTGGCCACGTTTTGGCTGCAAGGCCACTTGTTGCGTCATCCAGACGGTGCGCTGGCCCGCCGCATCTATCCGCATGCCTTTGCCGGTTTCCACCTCGATGAATGGTGGTGCATGCTGGGGCGGCGTCAGCCGCGCCCGCCCATTTCCCTGGCCCTGAGCTGGCCGCAACTGCAGGAGAACCGTCGTGGCTGAACAACACACTGCCTGGCAGCAGGCCATTACACAGGCCCTGGCCACGATTGCCCCGGCCTGGCCGCTGGACAGCCTGGTGGCCAGCTCGCCCTATTGGGGGCTGCGTGAGCAGCGCTTCGAGCAGGCCGCCGACACGCTGCGCCAGGTGGCGGACAGCCCGCTGCACCTGGCGCACAGCGAATATCTGGCGGCCTGGCGGCGCGGCGACATCACCGCCAGTGCGCTGGAAGCCGCACTGACGGAAGCAGGCTGGCAGCAGGGCGCAGCCGCCTGGCTGGACAGCGCGCCTGAGGCTGTCGATCTGCCGCCGGCGCCGCGGCTGCTGGCCGCCTGGCAGCGCGAGGCAGCAGGTCCGCTGGCCGCACAATCCTGGAGCGATGTCATCATCCAGCAAGTCAGCCAGTATTGCGCCGCCCGCTTCGACCGTGACCAGGCCAACTGGCACCTCGAGCATGACGGCGGCCTCTATGCCGCCTGGCTGGCGCAGATGCGTCATCCGTATGGCCTGAGCAGCTCGCCGCTGCGGCGCGAACAAATCCGGCAGCGTTCCCGGCAATTGCCCGAGGATGCCGAGGCCATGCTGCTTGCCGGTCTGGAACAGCTGCAAGCCCGGCCGCAATGGCTGACACCGTGGCTGCAGGCATTGTTGATGCGCAATAACGGCTGGGCCGCCTGGTGTGCCTATCTGGGTTGGCAAGCCGGCCTGCAGGGCAGGACTGACGACAATCTGCGCCAGTTGCTGGCCATCCAGCTGGCCTGGGAATGCCTGCTCGACGATGGCGCACGCGGTCCGGACAGCGCCTGGGCAGACTGGCAGCGTGATTGGGAAAGGCTGCCGCAGTGCAGTGCCGACGCACGGGCATTGATCTGGCAGCGTGCGCACGAGCTGTCGCTGCATGCACCGCTCACCCGCGCGCTCTGTGCTGCCGATGCCGCCGAAGTAGCCACGCGCCCCTCATTGCAAGCGGTGTTCTGCATCGACGTGCGTTCCGAACCACTGCGCCGCGCGCTGGAGGAAACCGTTGCCGACAGCCGCAGTTATGGCTTTGCCGGCTTTTTCGGCCTGCCGCTGGCCTACCGCCTGCCGGGTGGCACGGTCAGCCAGCCACGGCTGCCGGTGCTGCTGGCGCCGGGCTGGGAGGTACAGGTGCCGGAGGCGAAAACATCCATGCCAACGCGTCGTGGCTGGCAGGCGTTTCAGCGCTCGCCACTGGGCGGCTTTGCCCTGGTGGAAAGCATCGGTCTTGGCAAGCTGGCCACGCTGGCGCGGCGCAGCAAGGCCCGCAGCCTGCCGCCGGGGCTGTCGCAGCTCGATCCCTGGCTGACGCCGCACACGGCCAAGGCACTGCCGCAAGACGGGCTTGATCTGGCGCAACGTGTGGCCATCGTCGCCGGCCTGCTGCCGGGCATGGGCTTGTCCGGACCGCTGGCACCCTGGGTGCTGCTGGTCGGCCATGCCAGCCATGTCAGCAATAATCCGCAGGCGGCCGCGCTGCAATGCGGTGCTTGCGGCGGGCATGGCGGTCACCAGCATGTACGGCTGCTGGCCAGCTGGCTGAATGACCCGGCGCTGCGCCAGCAGCTGGCGGAACAGGGCCGTGCCATCCC